>NZ_JAWLQI010000072.1:0-17760 GCF_036997785.1 Brachyspira pulli | reverse complement strand
TTATAATGCTATTCTTATAATATATTTATATCAATTTAATAAATTTATTTATATAAAATGATTTTATTACTTATTATGTGAAAACAATATAAGAATTAATTTTTATTTAATAAGTTGTTCGAGTATAAAAACTATTATTTTATAGAGGGTGACTTAAAGAGAATAGGAATCCGGCATCTTTATAAACAGGCTCATAATATGGCATAAAATTGAAGCTGAATCCCTCTTTCTTTTTACCATACACTCTTTGATAACTATCATAAGCTACAGCAGCACCGCAGAATACAGCAGCCGTTATTTCAAATAGTGTAGCTGATATCCATAAACTTTTATATCTATTTCTTCCAGTTGTAGAGGCAGCAACATTGGCAGTTTCTAAAGCATCTAAACCGAATACTAAATAAGTAGCATAAGTATATGAGAAAAATGCAGTTAATATAAAAGTTACCTCTGTATATCTGAAAGGGTGAGTTCTATTATCATTGTTTATAATAACAGGAGAACTTGTTACCCCATTTTGTTTAATTATATTATTTCCTTCCATTATAAACATAGAATTAACACTATTGGTATCTATATTATATTCTGATTTTAATTGTTCATTTGTTTCTGTTATTTTTTTAGTTTGATTTTCATTGGTATTATATTCTTTTGAAGTATCAGAAAAATAAAAGGCACCAAAAAAAGTATTTGATATGATAAATAGTATTATTAAAATTCTTATTCCCATTATAGTATAAAATATGCTCCAAGTGTAAATTCTAATCCTGTAAGATTAACGGTTTTTATTTTTTCTGGTAAAGAAATTTCAGTACTATCACTGTAAATTCCTATATTAATTGGATCAGTATAGAATCTGTATCCAACGCCCAAATTAATTCCTATAGTATCTGTAACATTATACTGTATTGAAGCTAAAGCACCAATACCAAACATAACATCTCTTGAATCTATTTTAGCACCATTTTTAAGAAAAGTATAGTTGTCAGTAAAATAATTTCCTCCATATACTTCGCCTATAGTAGTAAATGACAAACCTACACCTATATATGGTGTAAATACAAGCCTTAGAACTTCCTGATATAAATTTATATTAATATCAAAATTAAATCTGGCATCTACAGCATAGCTTGATTTAAAGAAATCTCCAAATAATAGTCCAAAACTTACATTAGGTGAGAATAATGTACCATTATATCCCATTTTTAAATGAAGTCCTAAAGCATAATCATTTTTGTTCAATGATAATTTTAATTTTCCTTCATTTGGTCTTACTGAACTTTCATAAGTTTTTTCAAATGCAGTCATTTTATATGAGGCATAGTTTAAAGCTAAACCAAAAAAGAAATTACCTATAGTAGTTTCTCTTGCAATATCTCCGGGCTGAATATTTCTTCCTCTTGAGATTTTTGCTATTGAATATTCATTTCCTAATTCTTTAACTCTTAAAGTACCTTTATATTGATAACCGCCGCTTATAACGTTTCCAGACTCAAGTACTATATCATTTTTTTTAGAATACACTTTAAATCTTGTGTTTTGATTTACTCCATGATTTCTTCCAGCTAAAATTATAACATTTCCATCACTTATATCTGATATTGTTAATGTTATTTTAAATATATCCTTCATCTTTTTTTCTACTCTTGAAGCTAAATCATCGCAGGCTTCATTAATTGCTTCATCTCTTAAACTATAAGAAGGATAACTGGTTATACTGTAATAGCTGCTTCCAGTTAATTTTGATGAATATAATATTTTTGTAGTTTCAACATCTACTATTTGAAGCACCATTTCTACTTCGCCGTATAAACTTCCGCTTCCTGTATCATTATCATAATCATAGCTTGTACTAGCTTTTACTATACTTCCAGTTATAGCTTTAGAATATCCGTATATTTTTCCAACTTCAATTACTTGTGATTCTGTTATTCCGGTTAATTGCAATTCCATTTCTTTTAGATATTTATCTAAATTTTTTCTGTCTACTATATTGAATCTATTCATTCTAGTTAATGAATTTTCTATTAATGAAGTTAATTTTTTTCCTAAATCTTTTCCATATCCGCTTGAAGCGTCTTTTATTTCAAAAACAGCTATATTTTCTTTTATATATCTATCGCTTATTGGTTTTGAATTCTGCTGAGCTAATAAGAGGTTTGCCGATATAAGAATAAATATAAATATTATTTTTTTTACAAACATTAAAATAATACTCTAAACAATCATTTTAATTTTTATTTTCTTAAAAAAGAAGAATACCCTTTCTATAATATACCCTTATATATTATATTTATAGAATAAAAAAGTCAAATTTATATTTTTTATTGATAAATTATTAAAAAGAATATATTATTATAAAAGTATAAATATAAATTAAAGGAGTATAAAATTATGAATGAAAATTCTGTAAAATATAGTTCAGCAGGTAATTTAGTTTGTGTAACTATGGATAAATCATTTAACATAACTAATTTAACTATAGATGAAAGCCTTTTAGCAAAAGAACAAAAAGAATTATTGGAAGAAATGATAACTTCAAGCATAAATGAAGTAGTTTCTAAAGTAAAGGAATTAAAAGCAAAGTCAGAAGAAGATGATGAAGATACTCATACTTCAGAAAGTAATAAACAGGCATTTAATCCATTTAATATGAATTTATCTGATATGAATAAAATGTTCAGCGATATAAGTAAGATGACATCAGTAGAATATAAAGACGGTAAATTAAATATATCTTTAGATTCAATCACTCCTGATATGATATCAAAAATGAATGATATGATGAATAATATGAACAATAAAGATGATGATGACAAAAAGGATTAATTGTTTTGAATAATATACAGTCTTTAGATAAACTTACACAAATTATATCAAGACTTCCGGGCATAGGCACAAGAACAGCTATGCGTCTTGCTTTATATCTATTCGATTGCGACGAGGAGTATTTGAAAGAATTTGCTGATACATTATCTTCATTGCATGAGAATATAAAGTTATGCAAGGAATGTTATAGTTTGAGTGATAATGATATTTGTCATATATGTTCTAATGATAAAAGAGAGCATAATAAAATATGTGTTGTAGAGTCATATCCTGACATGCTTGCTATAGAAAAAACTGAAGAATATAACGGCGTTTATCATGTACTTGGAGGACTTATAGCACCTTTAAAAGGTATAGGTATAAGCGATATAAGAATAAGAGAGCTTATAGAAAGAGTAAAAAATTATAATATTGATGAAATAATGATAGCATTCAGTGCATCATTAGAAGCTGACACTACCGCTGGATATATTTTCAAAGTGCTTAAAGAAAATAATTATCAAGGTAAAGTAACTAGAATTACTTATGGAATTTCTTTAGCCAGCGATATAGAAAATGCAGATTCAAGATCTTTAGCTAGAAGCATTTTGGATAGGGTAGAAATGAATTAATATTTATAATTAATTTAATAAGGTTGCTAAATGAAAGATTATATATTATCAATTGGCGGTTCTAATATAGATATACAGGGATTTTCTAAAAATAGAATATTGCTAAAAGAATCTAATCCAGGAAAAATAAAAGTTTGTGCTGGCGGTGTTGAAAGAAATATTGTTAATAATTTATCTAATGTTGGATTAAAAGAAATAAAATTTGTTACATCTATAGGCGATGATATATTCGGGGATATACTATTAGATAATATAAAATCTTTAGGCGTAGACACTTCTTATATAGTAAGAAAAGGAAATTCTACTTCATATATAGCTATACTTAATAATGATAAAGATATGGCAATTGCTATGTCTGATATGGACGCTCTTGATGAAAATGTAAATATTTCATATTTAGATACTATTAAAGATGTTATAAATAATGCTAGTTTCATAACTATAGATGCGGTTATGAATAGAGATATATTTGAATATTTGATAAATAATTTTCCAGATAAAAAACTTCTAAGCGATGCAGTTTCAATAAGAAAGGCAGAGCATATAAAAGGATTAGAAAAACATATTTATGCTTTGAAAATCAATTCCAATGAGGCGTCATTCTTACTTGATAAAGAAATTAATACTATAGATGAAGGAAAAGAGGCTGTAAAAGAATTTTTGGATAAAGGCGTTAAAGAAATTTATATAACATTTGGAGCTTTAGGTATATGTTATGGTGTTATAGGTGATAATAATGTTTATCATTTAGAGGCACCAAAAGTTAATATAGTAAATGCTTCCGGTGCAGGAGATGCTTTTATGGCTGGTATTGCCTATTCTATATTTCATAATTATGATCTTGATTATAAAGTTAAATTTGCTGCTATAATGTCAATGCTTGCTTTAGAAAGTGAAGATACTGTTAATAATAATATCAGCTTGCAAATTGTAGAGCAAAGAATCAAAACTATATTCAATTAAATAAAATTTCTATTCTTTAAAAATATTTGTTATTTTTATTTTGACAAAAGAATATATTATATTGTTAAAAAATTTTATAATATAAAAAATAAACTATAAAATAAGGATAAAATAATGAATAATTTAGAAGAATTTTTAGATATAAGCGAAGAAGTAAAAGAAGCTTTATATGAAAAAAGAGCAGTTGTGGCATTAGAAAGCACAATAATATCACATGGTATGCCTTATCCGGAGAATGTTGAAAGTGCTTTAAACTCAGAAAAAAATATACGTGAAAATAATGCAGTGCCTGCTACTATTGCAATAATAAAAGGAAAAATAAAAGTAGGTTTAAATAAAGAAGAACTTGAATATATGGGCTCTAATAAAAATATAGCAAAATCAAGCAGGAGAGATTTGGCTACTATGATAGCATTAAAAAAAGACGGAGCTACTACAGTAACAACTACTATGATTGGTGCTTCTCTTGCTGGAATAAAAGTATTTGCTACAGGCGGAATCGGAGGAGTTCACAGATATGCTCAGGAAACTTTTGATATATCAGCAGATTTGCAGGAATTAAGTAAAACAAATGTTGCTGTTGTATGTGCAGGAGCAAAATCAATACTTGATATAGGACTTACTATAGAATATCTTGAAACTTTCGGAGTTCCAGTACTTGGTTATAAAACAGAAAATTTCCCAGCATTCTATACAAGAGAAAGCGGATACAAAGTTGATTATAAAATAGATGATACAAAAGATATAGCTAATATACTTAATACAAAATGGAAATTAGGTTTAAACGGAGGTGTTGTTGTATGCAATCCTATACCGGAAGAATATGAAATGGATAAAAATTACATTAATAAAATAATAGATGAAACAGTAAAAGAGGCTAGAGATAAAAACATATCTGGAAAAGATGTTACACCTTTTATATTAGCTAAGCTTCATAGTGTTACAGAAAATAAAAGTCTTAAAGCTAATAAAGAGCTAGTTTATAATAATTGCCGTGTTGCTGCTAATATAGCTTATGACTATTCAAATTTGATTAGGTAACATAATAAATAATTTTAATAATGTTAACTCCGATATTGATAATGGAGTATTTTAATATGTATGTAGAAAATGTTCATATAAGTAATTTTACAGTATTTAAAGATTGCTATACAGATTTCAGTAAAGGAGTTAACATATTTATTGGCGAGAATGGAACAGGCAAAACTCATTTACTTAAGGCTATTTACTGTTTAAATGAATCTTTTTATGATGTAAGAAATCCAACATACTATTCTGCATTATCTGGCAGTCATTTTCCATTAGATAATATAGATTCTGTATCTGGTAATTATCTTCCTTTAAAAATCTGGGAAATTATTTTTAATAAATATTTATTTTTTAAACCTTTTTCAATGTTAGTTGATGAATATGCTAATAATTTAGATGAGGCTTCTACTATTGACTCTTTTAATCTTTATTTAAAAGAAATAAATATTTTTCCATTTAATAAAAAATTTACATACATACCATGCAAAGATATTTTAACTAATTCAAAAGGTTTTATCTCCTTATATAATAAAAGAGAAGTATCTTTTGAGTCTGTATATTACGATATTTTAAATAAAGCTTTTGTGCCTCAATTAAGAGAATTAGATCCATATTTAGAAGATATTACAAAAAAAATAGAAAATGCAATAGGCGGAATCGTTATTCAAAAAGATGAAGTATTTTTTATTAAGTATAAAGATTTTGGAGAAGTGCAATTTACAATGGTGGCAGAAGGGCATAAAAAACTTGCTTTGCTTTGGCTTCTTATAAAAAATGGTGAAATAGATAAAGATACTATACTTCTTTTTGATGAACCTGAATCAAATTTAAATCCTAAACTTACAAGAGTTTTAGTTGAAATATTATTAAGTTTATCAAGATTAGGCGTTCAAATATTTTTAGCTACACATAATAATTTTATTATAGAAGATTTTGAATTACAAAGAAAAGAAAATGATAAAATAAAGTTTCATTCTTTTTATTTTGATGAAGATAAAAATAATGGTGTATTAATTGAAAGCAGTGAATATTTAAATAATATACAGCATAATTCAATAGAAGATAAATTTGAAGAACAGCATTTACAATCTATAGAAAAAGCATTTAAAAATTGATTATGGAAGTATTTGAGGAAAAAAGTAATTTTAAAATGATTTATAATGATAATTCTAGTATTATTGTAAGAAAAATAGATGATGAGAATTTGAATTATATTCATTTTATGAAGAATGTTGATTTTATTGTATATGTTAATAATATAATTGTTTTTATTGAAGTAAAAAATTATAATAAAAAATATTCATCACTTCAAACAGAAGAAGAAAGAGAAGATTTCTTTTCAAAATTTGTATATAGAAAACCAGATAAAGGACATTCATATACTTATGATTGTATACAAAAAGCAAGAGATACATTTATAAGAGAATATTCATCAAACAAGTTAGGTTTAAATATACATTATTATGTTATTGTTTCTATGCCTAATACTATTCCTAATTTTGTATTAAGGAATATGCGTAAAGATTTGGAACATTATTTACCTATTTTCTCAAATGTTGATGATTCATTATATACTAATCAATTTATACATACTGTTAATGTTTTATCAGAGTATTCTTGGAATAATTATATGAAAAATATATTAGGTATTGAAGTTAATTTTTATTAGTATATTTTTATAATAAATAATTTTAATAATGGATTTTTATATGGAAAATTTAAACATCAAAGATTTTTTGAAATTCAATTTTTTATCCAACATAGAGCTTTCAAAGGATAATAAAAATTTACTGTTTGTTAAAAGCAATCAGGATTATGAGAATAATAATTATATCTCAGATGCTTTTATTTATAATATTGAGAAAAATAAAATTTATAAACTTACTTCGGTAAAAGATGCTTCTCTTGTTTCTTGGCTTGATAATGATACTGTAATATTTAAATCATCATTAAGAGATGAGGAATTGAAAAGCAAAAAAGATGAGGAGTTTATTGATTATTCCTTACTTTATTCTATTAATATAAATGGAGGAGAGGCTGAAAGTTTATTTAATATTGAACTTGAAGTAATAGATTTATATTCTATAGATGAAAATAATTTTTTAATAAAAGCAATTTATGATATTAACAGAGATAAAAAAAGAAAAGAAGATAATTATTTAGAATGGGCTAAAGAAGAAATTGATTATGAAGTATTTGATGAAATTCCATTTTGGATTAATAATGTAGGTGTAACAAACAAGAAAAGGGACAGACTTTATCATTATAATAAAAAAGAAAATAAATTGACTGCTATTACAGATGAATACAGTAATGTTAATTCTTTTAAATATAAAGACGGTAAAATATTATGTATTATAAACTCTTTTAAAGATAAATCTCCTACCACTTCAGAACTTCGTTTGTATGATATAAATGATCTTAATAATATAAAAGAAAAAATTATTATAGATTCTAATAAATATGCAATATACTTTGCTGATTTTATAATTGATAATGATAATAAAGAAAAAATTATCTCTGTTATGACAGACATGAAAAAATATGGACTCAATGAAAATTGCGGTTTTTATTTGATAGATGAAAATATTAATATTCTATATCATTATGATAATGGTCTTGGAAATATGATAGGAACTGACTGTTCTTTCGGAGGCGGTAAGGATATTAGAGTTCATAAAGATAAAATATATTTTGTAGGCACAGAAAATGAAAATGCTCATATTAAATGCTTAGATTTAAAAGGAAACATAAAAAATATCACTAATAAACAAGGTGCAGTTAATTATTTTGATGTTTCTAATGATGATATATATTTTATAGCTTTCAGAGATTTGAAACTTGAAGAAATATATTGTATTAATAAGGAAACAGAAAAACAATTAACTCATTTTAATGAAGATATATTAAAAGAAAAAAGTTTATCAATACCTGAGAAAGTTTCATTCAAGACTCCTAATAATTTTGAAATAGACGGCTGGGTATTAAAGCCTATAAATTATGATGTTAATAAAAAATATCCTGCTATACTTGATATACATGGCGGGCCGAAAACTGCTTATGGAGAAATATTCTTTAATGAAATGCAGGTTTGGGCTAATATGGGTTATTTTGTATTTTTCTGCAATCCTAGAGGAAGCGAAGGAAAAGGAAATGCATTCGCTGATATAAGAAGAATATATGGAACTATAGATTATGAAGATATAATGAAGTTTACAGATATTGTTCTTGAAAAATATGCCAATATAGATAAAGATAGAGTAGGAGTAACAGGCGGATCTTATGGCGGATTTATGGTTAATTGGATAATAGGACATACTGACAGATTCAAATGTGCAGCTTCTCAGCGTTCTATATCAAATTGGATAGATGATTTTGGAACTACTGATATAGGTTATTATTTCAATCCTGATGAATTAGGAGGAGATGTATGCAGCGGTTTTGATAAGTTATGGGAACAGTCCCCATTAAAATATGCTAATAATGCAAAGACTCCTACATTATTTATACATAGCGAAGAAGATTACAGATGTTATCAGACTCAGGCTTTTCAAATGTTCACTGCTTTGAAATATTATGGTGTTGAATCTAGGATATGTTTATTTAAAGGCGAGAATCATGAACTTTCAAGAAGCGGAAAACCAAAACATAGGGTAAGAAGATTAAAAGAAATTACCGATTGGTTTGAAAAATATTTAAAAGCTTAAAATCGATAAGCAGTTTATATATATTTTTTATATACTTAAAATTTTTAACTTTGTCATTTTTTTATTCAACTTTTTCCCGCCGCAAAAAGTTGCAAAAAGTGCAATTACATAATTAGTACTAAATCATACTAAAATTGTTTTACATGTAAGATAGGTTATTAATTTAAGCTAAAATATAGTCCTTTTGCTTCTTTGGGTCACCAAAAGAAGTGGGGTGCGGGGCAAAGCCCTGCAGATATTTAAAATTTAAAAAAATTATTTTTGACAAAATATAGTTGTTTAGGTATATATAAACTGCTTATCAATAATATCAAAGCTCTATATTTCTATTACTGCAGAATTTTTCTACTCTGCTTTTTTGTTCGTATGTTCCTCTTTTATAAATATCTCTTAATTTTTCTATTAAATATTCATCATTAAATGCTTCTTTATCAATATCTCTTGAAATTTTGTAGGCTTCAGCGAACTTTTCAAGTTTGATGTATGATAAATATAAATAAGCGTTATTATTATTCATTTTTATAATTTTATCATATTCTCCAAGTTCATAATAAGATTTTAATATAAATAAATTAATAATATTATTAATATAAAATATTTGATCAATAGTTAAAATAAAATTAATTACTTCATTATACAATTTAGAATTAAATTTTTCTTTTATAATATTAATACAATATTCTATTTGAATATCAGATGCAGTTAATTTAGAAAATCTTATATCATCTGAATCTAATATTTGTTTAAAATATTTTAATGAGGCTTCTTTATAATTTTCATCATTATTTATTTTATATAAACTATATGCCATATTTGATAATCTATTTAATTTGTTATTATCATTTGCAATATCATCATCGTTTATAAGATCATTATATATATCATATAAAATATAATCATTTACATCATCATTAATTTTTTCTCTCTCTTCTATAACAGAATTAAATATTGAGTATAGGTCATTAGGATAATATATGTTTTTATCATTCTTTTCAAATTTTAATTTAAAATACATTGATAAATAATAAAACCTATTTCCATATACCTTATATTTATTAATACTATTAAATATATCATTTTTTATATCATCATTTTGATATTTTAAATATTTTTTATATTTATACTTAATTATATAAAGTTCGCATAATTCATTATTTATATTCCAATCATCATAATTATCATTATAGTAACTAGCATATTGTCGTTGATCAATATATTGTTCAAAATATTTAATTCCTTCATCAAATTTTTCTAATTCACATAGGCATACAGCAATATTAAAATTGTTATAATAACCATAATTCCATATTGAATAAATATATCTTTCTATAAGAAAATAATTTAATGCTTTTTCATAGTTTGATTTTTTTAAATAGTTTTCTCCGATTAATTTATATATACTATAATCATATAAACAAATTTTTTCAAAGAAATCATTATGCACTTGAATTTCACAATTTTTTTGATAATATTCAATATTTTTTAATGCTTCTTTTATATATTCATAATCATCTGTATATTCATATAAAGATAGCTGAATTGCTGCTATGAAAATATATAAAAAATTGTAAGTATCTTTATTCTGATTAAAATATTCAATTATATTTTTATAAAATTCTAATGTCTTATTAAGCATACCATATTTATTATAGAAAGAAGATATAGAATGTATAGAATGTATACGTTGTTGAAGTTCATAGCTAAATAAAAGTGGATCTAATTTTATTTCCTCTATTTTAGATAATACATGCAAGTGATGATGATACATCTCTGAATGATTTTCTGAAGTTTCATAATCATTATTAATAAAGTTATATAAAGCAGAATAATAATCAAAATCATCATTGTATGATTCTGATAAGCTGCTTAATCTTTTTAATTCTTCCAAAGATTTTTCATATTCTATCAAATCAAAAAGTATTTTAGCTCTATTCAAACTTAAATCATTATATGATATATTATTTAATTTTCTTAATTCAATAGCTCTTTCATAAAAATATAAGTCTTCAATATATGGTTGATCATGCCTATTATCATATCCTTTAATACTTTTATTAATGTAAACATAGTCATTATATATTATATCTATAGTACCTAATTTATATTTATTATCTTCATAATAATCATATTTATATATGCTGTTAAAATATGCTAATACAAATGAATATATTTTTTTGTTTTGATGAAATATTTTGATTAATTCTTCTTTTGATGATATTTTTCCTACTTTTAAATCAAAATACAATCTTAGTATATAGGCAAAATAATATAAATAATTATTATCATCAAAACAGCAGTATTTATCAGCATATTCAATTATATAATCTTTTTCTAAAGAAATACTTTTATATAAAAGCAGCATCATAGTATTTTTATATTTATAATTATTGCAATCCAATTCCAAAGCTTTTGCTAAATATTCAATAGAATCTTTGTACTTATTTAAGCGGTACAAACAAACTGATATATTATAATAGATTTCATCTAATTTATCTGAGTTTAAGCATTTTTTAAAATACTCATAAGACTCTTCATAATTTCCCATCATAAAATAATATACAGCAGTATCATAATTAAAATCTTCTATATCTTTAATAAGTAATATTAAATCTTTTTCATATCCAGTTTTTGAAAGAAAGCAGTATGATACTATATCTAATATAGTTTTATGTATTTGTTTGAATTTAGTTGAATATTGAAGTAATTTATATAAATAAGACAAATTATCTTGATTATCTTGCTTATATATGTAATTTTTATTATTTTCTTTAAAATCATTATAATAAAGCTCTATGAAAATAGTAATTATTTCAGCTAGATTTGTTTTATATTTCAAAGCATTAAATATATCTTCTTTTGCTTCATTTTTCATTTTTTCATCATTATTTTCAATGCTCATATATAATTTTATTTCAGCCCTTTTAGCATAAGCATTTCCTAATTGATTATTAAGTTTCAAAGCCTCATCAAAATCTTCCAAAGCATCTATTATAGTATTTATATCACCTGCTTTTTTATCTGCTTTATCTTTTTTATATAATTCATAATAACAGCTTCCTCTAAAATAATATGCTTGGTCATTATTGCTATTTGGTTGTATAATTTTATTTAAATATTCTAAAGCTTCTTGAAAACTATTTTCTTTATAATTTATAATGCCTATATATAAATAACATTTTTCAGTATTATATTCTGATTCTATGGATTTATTAAAATATTCTTTAGCTTCATTGAAATTGCCTTCTTTGTAATTTAAAAATCCTCTATAGAAATTTAATTCTTCATCATCAAAATTTAATTCTATAGCTTTATTAAGATTTTTAGCAAACTCATCATATTGATTTAATTCGTAATTTGATTTTGCTATGTAAAAATATATTTCTTGATGATTTTCAGTATTAAGTTCTAAACATTTATAAAAATCATCTATAGAGCTTTCAAATTCTTTATTTTCAATTTTTACGAAACCTCTTCTAAAATAGTATGAAGAATCATATCTTTTTAATTCTATACATTTACTAAAATATTCTATTGATTCATTATAATTTTCTTTACGGTAAAAACATATACCTATTAAATTATATATTTCATCATCATTTGTATTTGTTTCTATATATTTATTAAAATTTTCTAATGCATTATCATAGTTTTTTAACTTATAATATGATTCAGCAATATATTTGTATGCTTCAATATTTTCTTTATTTAATTCTAAACAGTTATTAAAATAATTCACAGCATTTCTAAAGTCTTTGGCATTATATTTTTCAACACCAATATCAAAATATTCTTTTTCTTTTTTTGATAATGCTTCTGTATTGAATATAATTTTTTTTATTTCTTCTTTAGTTTTTCCTTCTTCTTCTAATCTGCATATTTCTTCAAGTATAATAAAATGATAATATGAATATAATATTTCTTTCCCATCTCCTTTATAATAATTTAATACATCTTTATAAAATGGTTTATGTAGTGTAGTTCTTATAGATTTTATATCATTTTTTACGATAAAACTTTTTTGTAAATGATCTAATTTTATATTATATACTTTCTCTATAATTTGATATTTCTCTTTACATAGATGTATAAATGCAGAATTACCGAATAAACAATCATTATTTTTTAATGTTTCAATTAATTCATCTTCATTTAAAATTTTTTCAGATGCTTTATATCTGTTTTCTTTATAAGATATTTTTATATTATTCTTAGTTGAATTTTCTTGAAACTCATTTAGGTTTTCAGGAAAATCAAAAGGTTTATTATTAATATTATATTTTCTCATAGTTTATACTCCTATAATTAGTTTACTTATTTTAATGGTGTTTTACAGGTAGATAGTTATATTTGTATGCTTCAATATAGTCTTTATATAGTTCTATGTATTTGTTAAAATATTCTTTTTTTGATGATGTTTTTGTATAAGATACTATTTTTTTTATTTCTTCTTTAGTTTTTCCTTCTTCTTCTAATTTGCATATTTTTTCTAGTATTAAAAAATTATTGCTTTTGTATAGTATTTCTTTATTGTCTTTGTAATAATTGAAAAGCTCTTTATAAAATTGCAATATATTTATTATTGTTTTTATGTCGTTTTTTAAATGACTTAATTTTATATTAAATGCTTCTTCTACAATTTGACTTTTTTCTATGCAAAAATGTACAAATGCTGAATTACTGAATAAACATTCATTATTTTTTAGTATTTCAATTAATTTTTTATCATTAACTTCATCTCTGTACGATTGGCTTTTTTCATTTTGACAGGATATTATTGTGATATTATTAGAATTATATCTTAAGTTATTAAAATTAGGTAAATTAAATGTTCTGCTATTCATATAGTGTTTTTTCATATTTATCCTCCTGTTTAATGATTTTTATTTATCATAATTGTATTTTAATAAAAAATAGTTAAAAATCAATATTAAATATTGTGAATTTATCAACTAAATACAGATACATATATAAATACACTATAAAATACATTTTAAATTATAAAAAAATACACATTATATAATAAATATTAGATTTTTATATTGACGTATTTTTAAGATTTTTAACTGCTTAATTTTGATTTATAGGTATAAAATTTACTTGATTTAATACTAATTTATGGTAATGTTATAGTGATTTATTATATATTAAAAAAATAGAGGATTATATGAATACTAAATACATATTTGTAACAGGCGGAGTTGTATCTGGACTTGGTAAAGGTATAACAGCAGCTTCATTAGGAAGGCTTTTAAAGGCTAGAGGATTAACTGTAACTATACAGAAATTTGACCCTTATATAAACGTGGATCCGGGTACTATGAGTCCTTTTCAGCATGGAGAGGTTTTTGTTACTGATGACGGTGCTGAAACTGATTTGGATATTGGGCATTATGAAAGATTTATAGATGAAAATTTAAATAAATTCAGCAATGTTACAACTGGTAAAATTTATCAGCATGTTATAAATATGGAAAGAGAAGGCAGATATCTTGGAGAAACAGTTCAAGTTATACCTCATATCACTAATGAAATAAAAAGAAGAATATACAGAGAAAATGATACTAAAAAAACTGATATAGTAATCACAGAAATAGGCGGTACTATAGGCGATATAGAATCATTACCTTATATTGAAGCTATAAGACAGATTAAAACAGAATTAGGTCAGGATAATGTTTTATATCTACATGTAACTTTGATACCTTTTATTAACTCATCAGAAGAAATAAAAACTAAACCTACACAGCATAGTGTAAAAGAGCTTATGCAAAGCGGTATAATACCAGATATTATAGTTTGCAGAACAAGTCAGCATTTACAGGAATCTCATAGAAATAAAATAGCTTTATTCTGTAATGTTCCAAAAGGAAATGTATTTGAAAACTTCGATGAGCCTAATATTTACGGTGTTCCTTTAATGCTTGAAGCACAAGGTCTTTCAGATGTTGTATGCAGACATTTTAAATTAGATACTGCTAAAATAGATTTAACTAATTGGACAGATTTAGTACGCAAACAGAAAAAAATATCTATAGAAAGCGGCAGAGTAAAAATTGCAATAGTTGGTAAATATGTTGCTATGAAAGATGCTTATATATCTTTATCAGAGGCATTGAATCATAGCGGTATTTATAATGATATTAATATTGATATAGAATGGATTTCTGCTGAAGATTTAGAAGATGTTGAAGACATATCAAAATATTTTAAAGATGTTAATGGTCTTATTATACCTGGCGGATTTGGTGAGAGAGGAATAGAAGGAAAAATAGAAGCTATTAAATATGCTAGAGAAAACAAAATACCTTATTTAGGAATATGTTTAGGTATGCAGCTTATGTGCGTTGAGTTTGCAAGAAATGTATTAAAATTAGAAGATGCTAATACAATAGAAGTTAATGAAGATACAAAAAATCCTATTATCACTCTTATGGAAGAACAGAAGAAAAGCATATTAAAAGGCGGTACAATGAGACTTGGTGCTTTTGACTGTGATATTAAAGAGGGAAGTTTAGCTCATCAATTATATGGAAAAACTATAATAAGCGAAAGACACAGACATAGATACGAATTCAATAATGCTTATGCTGAAAAAATGGAAGCTGCAGGATTTGTAATTACAGGACATTTAAAAGATGCTAATTTGGCAGAAATAGCAGAAATAAAAGACCACCCATATATGATAGGTGTTCAGTTCCACCCAGAATTAAAATCAAGAATAACTAATCCTCATCCTTTATTCTTAGGATTTGTAGATGCTGCTAAAAGGTCAATAAAGTAAAAATTATTTTATCTATATAAAAATAGCCTGCTATTAAAAAATAGCGGGCTTTTTTTAAAAAAATCTAGTTGTAACTGTTGACATTACAACTAGATGTGTTAATATTATTGTAACAATAGCTATTACAACGTCTTTAATTAAAGATAATATTTATAATACAAATTAAGGAGAATAAAAATGAAAGTTGCAATAATAGGAGCTAGCGGTAAAGCTGGTAAATTAATAATGAATGAAGCTTTAGAAAGAGGATATGATGTTACAGCAATAGTGAGAAATAAATCTAAAATAGATAATACAAAAGTAAATATCATAGAAAAAGATTTATTTTCTTTGACAAAAGATGATATAAAAGGATTTGATGTGGTAGTAAGTGCATTCGGAGTTTGGGAAGAAAAAGAACTTGATAAACATTCTTTAGTTATGGAACACTTATGTAAAATACTATCAAATACAAATATAAGACTTATAGTAGTTGGAGGCGCTTCTAGTCTTTATATTAATAAAGAACATACTATGATACTAAAAGATTCACCAGATTTTCCTGAGGTGTTTATGGGTGTTGCTGTAAGTTCTATTAAAGCTTTTGATATATTAAAGAATGCGAAAGATGTAGTATGGACTTATATTTCTCCTTCTGCAGATTTTAGTGCTGATGGTGAGAGAACTGGAGAATATAATATAGGACATGATGAATTGTGCTTTAATTCAAAAGGTGAGAGTTATATAAGTTATGCTGATTACGCTATTGCTTTAGTTGATGAAATAGGAAATAAAAAATATTTAAATCAAAGAATAACAGTAGTATCAAAATAATATTTATTGATAATTAAGAGAAATAAAAAGCCATAGTATAAAAATAAAAAATACTATGGCTTTAATTTTTATTAGTCTATTTGTTTTGTCTTTGCTATAACCAATTCTCTTACACATATATCCTGAGGCATATTATAGGCAAATTCTATACAATTAACTATATCAGAAGCATTTAAACCATTTCCTATGCTCTTTTTCCATTCAATATAATCTGCTTTTATATTTTCATCTGTTGTATGCTCTAAAAGATGAGTTTCAACAACTCCTGGTGCTACTACTATAACTCTTACATTTTTATCAGCTACTTCTTCTCTAATACTTTCTGTTATAGCATGTACAGCAAATTTACTTCCGCAGTATACACCATGATTTTTGAATGTTTTTCTTCCTGCTATTGAACTAATATTAATAATGGTGCCCTCATTTCTTTTTATCATATCCGGAAGTATTATATTTGTAGTTGTTAATATTCCGTTTATATTAACATCTATCATATTTTTCCATTCTTCATAGCTTTGCTTATCGATATTTCCAAGAAGCATTACACCTGCACAGTTTATTAGCAAATCAGTTTTTCCATATTTTTCTTCGGCCATTTTTATTGCTGCTCTTACTTCTTCTAAATTAGTAACATCTGCTTTTACACTTATAGAATTTTTTAAATTTAAATTATCCATTATTTCTTTACGTCTTGATATTAAAAGAGTAGGGTGTCCATTCTCTGAAAATTTTTTTGCTGTTTCCATTCCTATTCCGGAACTAGCTCCAGTAATAACTACTAATTTTTTCATAATAAAAAAACTCCTTTATAAAAAATAATTATGACTTATAATACATTAATAAATTAGTTAAACAAGAACGGAAATAATTGTTATTAAGTGACATTTATTTCACTATAAATTATTAGGATATACTAAAAATTTTTAAGTTTGTCATTTTTTATTCAACTTTTTCCCGCCGCAAAAAGTTGCAAAAAGTGCAATTACATAATTAGTACTAAATCATACTAAAATTGTTTTACATGTAA
>NZ_JAWLQI010000071.1:0-17978 GCF_036997785.1 Brachyspira pulli | reverse complement strand
AAATTTATTTTGACAAAATATAGTTGTTGAGGCATATAATAAGAATTTTTAACTTTGTCAACCAATGCACTTTATATAGAATTATCAACTTTTTTGCCGCATACGCTCTGCGGACTTCGTCAAAGAACCTTATATCTTCGACAGGCTCGGATACGCTTCGCGAAAGTGCAAGGATAGAATTAGTACTAAATCATACTAAAATTGTATTACATGTAAGATATATTATTAATTTTGCACAATAATGAGTAATCAGCCGCATACTTTGCAGTACTTCCTTCGGTCGCGTATAGTGGACATTTGATAAGATGAAATAGTACCGTGCGGGAAGGTGCCGCAGCTCGCGGTTGACAAAATATAGTTATTTAGTCATATAATGAAAAGAGCTATGAATAAAATATCATAGCTCTTTTTTTATTTTAATTTAATAATAATTTTTAATTTGCTGTAGTAGTTGTAGTACCGCCTGCTGCAGCTGTATCATCGGTAGTTGTAGTAGTACCATCTGTTACAGTTGCATCATCGGTAGTTGTAGCAGTACCATCTGTTGCTGTTGTTTCATCAGTAGTTGTAGTACCGTCTGTAGCAGTTGCATCATCGGTAGTTGTAGTAGTACCGTCTGTAGTAGCTGTATCATCAGTAGTAGTACCATCTGCTGCTGTTGTTTCATCAGTAGCAGTTCCGTCAGTTACAGTTGTATCAGTAGGTTCTTCTGTAACAGGAGGAGGCGGAACTTTAAGATTATCAATATCTTCTGCTTTGATATTTAAATCCATTCTTCTAATTACTGTTCTTGCCACTTCTATTTCAACGGCTTCTCCTAATGCATCAAGCAATGTTATTTCAGGATCCTCGTTTTTATACTGCTTCATTTCAAGTACATAGCCTTCAGCATCTCTAGCAACAGTAGTTTTATTTCTTCCGTCATTTTCTATATCAATAGTAACTCCGTCGGCTCTAACTTCATTAACAGTACTTCTTCCATCTACATAAGTTTTTGAAGTTGAAGTACTTCCGTCAGCTTCTGTTGTTGTAGTTTCTGTATTTCCTGCCACATCTCTTATAACTACTATACTAGAACCATTAGGTTTTACTGTAGTTGTTATACTGCTTGAATCTGCAGATACTATTTCTGTTACAGTACTTGAATCTTTATTCAAAGTAGTAGTTTCTCTTGAACCGTCCTGTCTTATTATTCTCTTTATAGTAGTTCCGTCAGGCATTTTTATTTCGCTTATAGTATCATTGGCAACAGTATCAGTTATAACAGTTCCGTCAACCTTTTTAGTTACAACTGTGAAAGAACCATCTTCATTATATGTTTTAGTAATAATGCTTCCGTCATCAGCTTTAACATTATATGAGAATGTTCCTGCACCTGCTCCAGATGAATTTCTTTCTTCCACTCTGCCGTCAGGATAAACTATTTTTAAATTACTTATTCCATTTGTATCAACTGTTGTAGTTCCTATACTTCCGTCTATATAATTAGCAACCACAACATAACTTCCATCTGGATTTTCAGTTTTTACTATAACTGCCCCATCAACACGTTTTGTTTCTGTTTTTATATTTCCTAAATTATCTTCAGTTCTTTTTACTTCTGTTCCGTCTAAACTTCTAGTGTAGAAGAATGCTCCGTTATCATCTTTATAATTTGTAGTTATAGAACCGTCGGATCTTTCTACTACAAATGCTTTATTACTGTCTAATGTCTTTCTGTTTATGAAAGAACCGTCAGGATATAAAGTATATTCAAAAGTATCTCCTGAAGCTGTTTTGGTATTGATAGATTTTGAATTATCTATCATATATGTTTCAACTCTTGTATCCCCATTTTCAAATACTGTTTCTATTTCCCTTTTTCCATAAGGATATATAGTATCTGAAACTTCATAATTATTTGAATACATTTTAGTTTTTTCTATCTTTCCATTTTCATAAACTATTCTAACGCCATTAGGATATATAGTTTCTCTTTCATAATCAAAATTAGGGAATATATTTTCTGTTGTTATGCTTCCGTCATTATTAGTATTTACCCTATAATTATTTGTGAATGGCATAAATCTTATAGAAGTATCATTGCTTCTTATCAAAGCTATAACTCTTTCTAATGATTCTTTTTGATAATAGTCACCTCCGACATTTGTCAAAAATATTTCATAAGATATAGCAGCATTAGTTATTTCACCAAGTGCTAAGAAAGTATGTCCCATATTAAGATAAGCACTATAATATAATGCCCAAGTATTATATGCATCTACTGAAGCAATATTAGTTTTTATCTCTACCATATTGCCGTTAGTATCCATAACATTAGTCATTATAACTATATTTGTAACTGTGAAAGGATTTTCTTCAGTTATTACATAAGTTGATCCGGTAGTTGTAGAATTTGTATTCATAACTACATTATTTGAATCTCCGGCATTTTGATTTGTATCAATACTTGGAGGTAAAGCTGTTTCTGAAGCAGCTGGATCTACAACTTCAAGATTAAAGTTAGTATTAGCCTCAAATATAACTGTTGTATTTGTAAATTCATAATCATTTGTATATGTATTTGTTATAACTACATTTGTAAATAATGGCAATTTTGTAAATGTACTATCCAATGTATTTTTTATATTTTCATTGGCTTGATTAAGATTATTTATAGCATCAGATATATAATTAGTATCAGATGCATTTGTCATCATAGTATTATTAGTTGATATTATATTTGTTGTTGGTGTAGTTATTGTATTTGTACTTAATAAATCTGTACTTATTGTATTAGTTGCAAGTCCATTTGTAAGTGAAAGATTTGTAATAGATTCATTTGAAGATATTTCATCAACATCAAAAACAAATACTGTATTAGTTACAACATTTTGAGAAACTGTATAATTAGTTAATACTTCATGATTTAATTTAGTTGTATATGGAGAATGCAAACGCTCTATTGATCTGTTATACCAAAGCAAAGCATCTTCATAATTTTTTAATTGATAGTATGAGTTTGCTATATTATTACAATAAGAATATGAATCATTTATATCAAATGCCAATTTATAATAGTCTATTGCATTTTGATACTGTTTATCTTGGAAATAACATGCTCCTATATAATAATAAAGCATGTCATTTGTAGATAATGGTCTTCTTTTCAAATATAAAAGAAAAGCTTCTCTTGCAAAATTATATTTTTTTTGGAAGAAAAGTTTTTCAGCATTATAAAATTCTCTGTCTATATTTCTTTCATCATTCGGTGCTGCATTCTGAGCAAATAATGATGATAATGATATCAATATACTAAATATTATAATAATTTTTTTCATAATAATATAATCCTTTTTTATTTTTAAGGATAATATTTAAAACTATCAGTTTTTTATATAGTCAAAATAATGATTAAATAGTGAGAAAAGTATATACTCACTATATCCTCTTACTTTTTTATTTTTATCTAAAACATCATTTAAAAATTCAAATGTTTTTTCATTAGGATTTTCTATATAATACAGTCTTTCTTTAGATAAAGATAAACTCTCATTCTTTATCATTTTAATAATAGAAAGTTCTTTTAATTTATCCTTTTTATCTTCTCTGCTAGCCTGATACGAAAATAAGCGTTTAACTAAATTTTCAAACACTATTTTGTTATACATTACAGCACGTCTTACATCTGTATCAACACTGCCGTCATAATTACTAATTTCGCTGTCAAATATAGCTATAGATATAGCAGATCTTATGTCAGCGAATACTGCTTTTTCTTCTTTTAGTTTAAATTTTTTATTAGACATAATACTAGAAAATTTTACCTTTATTTAAAATATAATACAAAATATTATATCGACAAAGATAAAATTTTAATTAGACTAAAAAAATCCCCTTCCATAAATATATTATGAAAGGGGGAAAATTATTTAATATTATTAAAAATTATTTGTTTTTAATAGGATCATTAGGGTTTGAAGCAGCTTCTTTTTTAGATAATCCGCGAGCCCATTGACCTGTAATGAATAATTCTATAACTGCTAATATTATCATAATAGCAGCTATTGCAGCTAATACATAACCGTCAAAAGTAGCTTTCATAACATTAGTATATACTACTAAGCATAAAGCGGAAAGAGTAACAGCAAACATGAATACTAAAGGAATAATAGTTTCCCAAGAGTTTCTTTTTTGAGTATTTTTTATCCAAGCAGCAACAGCAAGTAATGCTAAACCTGCTAATAATTGGTTAGCACTTCCAAATATAGGCCATATTCTTTCATAGCCGTAAAGAGTAAATCCTAAAGATATGGCAACAGTAATACCTGTAGCAAGATAAGGATTTGTAAATACGGTTTTTACTGTTCTTCCATCTTCAGTATAGTATTCACCCAATTCTTGAACCAAGTATCTTCCTATACGAGTGGCACTGTCTAAAGAAGTTAAAGTAAAAGAAGCGAATGCTAAAGTAACAAAAGTTTGACCTAATCCCATAGGTATTCCAAAAGAATTCATAAATGTTGCAACGCCTAAAGCAAATCTAGCAGCTGGAGTTCCTTCAGTATTTCCTGCAATTGCAGCAACGCTCATTAAAGCAACTATTGCAACTATACCTTCTATAAGCATAGCTCCGTAACCTACAAGTTTAGCATCTTTTTCGCTATTAAGCTGTTTAGCACTAGTTCCAGAACTTACTAAAGAGTGAAAACCTGATATAGCTCCGCAGGCAACGGTAATAAATAGTATAGGAAACAAATAATTGCCAGCACTAGGCAAAAAGCCATTGAAAGCGGACATTTCTACAGAAGGTCTCATAATTATCAAACCAACTACTCCTCCTGCTACCATAGCATATAATAAAAAAGAAGACAAATAGTCTCTAGGCTGCAGAAGTATCCACACAGGCAGAAGAGAAGCACATATTATATATATTACCAATATTATTTGCCAATGAACTTTAGTTAAAGCTAAGAACGGAAATTTATCAGATAAAAAAACTACAGCCGCTAATAGCACAACTCCTATTACAGTTGAAACAGTTACGTTTACGCCTCTTCTATAAACCAAAAAACCGAATAACAATGCCAAAACTATAAAAAGCATACTCGCAGTGCCTGCAGCAGCTTTCTGTTTTTCCGCTAAATCTATAGCGTCAATATTTCCAACTGTCTGAACGTTTACTGCGAAAGTACCTGCTGTAATATCCAAAAATGCAGCAACAACTAAACAAATGGTAATGAAAGCATAAAGAGTGAACATTATCTTACCTTTTTGGCTAACATTACTTCTTATAACTTCTCCGATAGATTTACCTTCATGTCTTAAAGAAGCAAGTAATGAACCGTAATCATGCACACCTCCGAAGAATACGCATCCGAATATAATCCATAAATACACAGGCAGCCAGCCGAACATAGTAGCAATAATAGGACCTGTAATAGGACCGGCTCCAGCTATTGAAGAAAAATGGTGTCCTAATAATACTTTAGCATCTGTAGGAACATAGTCTCTGCCATCAGGTCTAGTATGAGCAGGAGTCTTTCTGCCCGGATCTACACCCCATTTTTTCGCTAGATATGAACCGTAAGTTATATAGGCTATGAAAAATATAATCATACCTAACAATAGAAGAATGAAAGCATTCATTTTTATCTCCTTTTTTATTTGTTTTATAACCTCCTAAAAATCCGAAAGAAGAAGTTTTAACTCTTTCTTACGCATTTTAGGTAAGTATACATTTTTATCTGCCATAGACACTATAGCATACTGTGTCTCTGACCAGCCATGAAATAATAGTTTGTAATTAACTTTATAAAAAAACTTTTTAGCCATCTTCTCCCATTCTTTTTCTAATGGACTTTCTGTTACTAATATGCCTGTAATTACACTTCTTTTATGAAATTTGTTAGGGTTTGAAAGTATAGGAGTTAATCTAATTAACATATCCTGAAAATTTTCTATATCTTCCTTCTTTAAGTCTTTAATAAATCTCAAAAGCATGTGCTCAAATACTGAATAACCTTCATATACTGTAGATTTTGTTATAAATGATTTAAAAAAGTCATTTCTATGAAAAGCATAAAGATCAAAATATTCATCTTCTTTTGTAATTTCATATTCTAAATCAAAATGTCTCATCAATTTTTCTGAAACATTGAATATGTATTTTTTTACATTTTCATTATCGATGTGAAGTTTAGCCATGTTAATTTCTCCATGCTATATATTATATAAAGATTTTTTCCATTGTCAAGTTTCTATACATATCAATTAGTATTAATTATTATTTAGTACTATATATTGAAAACCTCAAATTTTTACGTATTTTACATATTAAAAATATAAATTAATCATATAATAATATTAAATTATCACTTATAAAACAAAAAACTTATTTTTATACTATAAAGTATAATCAATATTGTATACAGTAATTACATATATGTAATTATAAATAGTTTTTCACTAATTACTATTTATAAAATTTTTTTATATTTTTTTATAATAAAAAAGGCTACCATTAAATAAATAATGATAGCCACAAAATTTTTAACTATTTATATGTTTATAAATCAATATACACCATTATAAGCATCTAAATACATCTGTTTGATCTCTTTCATTAAAGGATAAACAGGGTTAGCACCAGTACATTGGTCATTAAATGCTTGTTCAACTATAGTGTCAAGTTTAGCCATAAAGTCTTCTTCTTTAACACCATATTCTCTTATAGACAAAGGTATATCCAATTCTTTTTTAAGATTATTGATAGCATTTATCAAATTAGTAACTTTTTCTGCATTATCTTTACCGCCAAGATTTAATAAATCAGCAACTGCAGCATATCTTTCCTGACCATGAGGATATTTATATTGAGGGAATAAACCTTGTTTTAAAGGTTTTTCATTAGCATTATATTTAACAACCTGACATATAAGTAAAGCATTAGCAAAACCGTGAGGTATATTGAAAGCAGCACCTAATTTGTGAGCCATAGAGTGACAAACACCTAAGAAAGCGTTAGCAAAAGCCATACCAGCAAGAGAAGCAGCATAATGCATATTTTCACGAGCTACTGGGTTGCTTGCACCTTCTTTATATGAAGCAGGTAAATATTTGAATATAAGTTTTATAGCTTTTTCAGCATTACAGTTAGAGAATTCTGTAGCACATATAGAAGCATAAGCCTCAAGAGCATGTGTTAAAGAGTCTATACCGCTTGCAGCACAAAGACTTTTTGGCATACTCATAACTAAATTAGCATCTAATATAGCCATATTAGGAGTTAAAGCATAATCAGTTATTGGGTATTTAATATGTGTAGCATCATCTGTAATAACAGCAAATGGAGTAGTTTCAGAACCTGTACCTGATGTAGTAGGTATAGCAACAAATTCTGCTTTTTTACCTAATTCGCCGGCATCGCATATTCTTTTTCTTATATCCATAAATACCATAGCTATATCTTCAAATTTAACTTGTGGGTTTTCATATAATAACCAAGCTATTTTACCAGCGTCTATTGGAGAACCGCCTCCTAAAGCTATAATTACATCTGGTTCAAAAGATTTAGCAACTTTTAATATATCCATTACAGTTCCAATAGTTGGATCTGGTTTAACATCAGAGAATATAGAATATTGTACTCCTATATCATCTAATACTTTAGTAACATTATCAGTGATACCTAATTTAAATAAAGGTCCGTCTGTAATGATAAGAGCTCTTTTTTTATCAGCATACTCTCTTAAAGCAACATCTAAAGAACCTCTTTTTAAATATATTTTTCTTGGTACTTTATACCATAACATATTTTCTCTCCTTGAAGCTACTGATTTAATATTTAATAGATGTTTAACACCAACGTTTTCACTTGTAGAGTTATTACCCCAGCTTCCGCAACCTAATGTCAAAGACGGCTCTAATCTGAAGTTATAAACATCTCCTATAGCTCCTTGAGAAGATGGCATATTTACAAGTATTCTTCCTGTAGGCATTTTCTCATAGAATTTTTCTATTCTTTCTTTTTGATTGTCTTCATCTGTGTATAATACTGAAGTGTGTCCAAGTCCGCCGAATACGATTAAGCTATGAGCTTTATTTAAAGCATCTTCATAGTCTTCAGCTTTGTACATACCAAGTACTGGTGATAATTTTTCATAAGAGAATGCTTCTTCTTTGCTAATAGCACTAGCTTCACCTATAAGAACTTTTGTTTCTTCTGGAACTGTAACACCAGCCATTTGAGCTATAACATAAGCAGGCTGACCTACTATTTTAGCATTTAAAGCTCCGTCTATAATCATTACTTTACTAAGTTTAGCTTTTTCTTCTTCATTTAAAAGATAAGCACCTCTGTAAAGGAATTCTTTTTTAACTTCTTCATAAACATCTTTTACAACTACAACAGTTTGTTCACTAGCACATATCATACCATTATCAAAAGTTTTACTCATTAAAACTGAGCTAACAGCCATTTTTATATCAGCTGTTTCATCTATAATAGCAGGAGTGTTACCAGCACCTACACCTAAAGCAGGTTTACCGCTAGAATAAGCAGCTTTAACCATACCAGGTCCGCCTGTAGCAAGTATTAAATCTATTTGAGGGTGACTCATTAAAGCAGCTGAAAGTTCAACTGTAGGTTCTTGTATACAACCTATAAGTCCGTCTGGAGCTCCGTTTGCAACAGCTACTTCATTAATGATTTTACATACTTCATAAGTACATTTTTTTGCTCTTGGGTGAGGAGAAAATACTATAGCATTTCTTGTTTTTAAAGTTATTAATGCTTTGAATGCTGCTGTAGATGTTGGGTTTGTAGTAGGTACAACACCAGCTATTACACCTATAGGTTCAGCAACTTTTTTCATTCCCATTGCTACATCTTCACTAATGATGCCGCAAGTTTTCATATCTTTATATTTATTATAAATATACTCTGAAGCGAAGTGATTTTTTATAACTTTGTCTTCAACAACGCCCATTCCTGTTTCTTCGCAAGCCATTTTTGCTAAAGGTATTCTTCTGCTATTAATTGCAATGGCACATGCTTTGAATATAGCATCTACTTGCTCTTGTGTAAAAGTAGCATATATTTCTTGTGCTTTTTTTGCTTTTGCTATTAATTCGTCGAGTACAGAATTTCCGCTTTTTACATTAGTCTCTTTGCTCATCTATATCTCCTATTTTTTAATTGTGATAAAATTATCAAATATTGTATCACATACTAACATAAAGTCAATAGCTAAAATAGTATACAACATAAATTAATACAAAAAAATATATTAGTATATAAATAATTATACTATTTCATCATTTATTAAGTATATTCATATTAATAATCGATAAGAAATTCACATATATAACACTTAATTATGAAAAATATTATTAATTTTCTAAAGTAATAAAGGATTATTTAATAAATGACAAAAAATTATTAGATATTATGAAATGAATTTATGACATAAATAATAAAAATTTAAAAATTGATTAATAAAAAATTATCCGTTTAAAGTATAAAAATACTAAAAACGACTAATTTTATAAATTTTAAGAGTTATAGGAAAGAACCTTCTAATTTAGTATCACCTAATAGATGTTTTTCTATAGATGCTGCTATTGATACAAAAGAATTTCTAACACCTATATCAACATTATTTTTTAATTTTTTTCCATAAGCCAATATAGGTATATATTCCCTAGTATGATCGCTTCCTTTGTAAGTTGGATCGCATCCATGATCTGCTGTTATAATAAACAAATCATCTTCATTTAAATTTTCAATCATTTCTGGAATATATTTATCAAATTCTTCCAAAGCATTTTTATATCCTTTAGGGTCTCTCCTATGACCATAAAGCATATCAAAATCAACCAAATTGGTAAATATTAATCCTTCATTAACTTCCTTAATAGCTTTAATTGTTTTTTCTATGCCATCAAGATTGTTTTTATTTGTTTTTCTGTTCTCTGTTATTCCGACACCTGCAAATATATCGCTTGTTTTTCCAATACCAATAACTGGTAAATTATGATTTTTCAATCTGTCAAGCATAGTCTCACCGCTTGGAGGTACGGAATAATCATGTCTTCTTTCTGTTCTTTTATAATTACCTTTGGTTCCTATATAAGGTCTTGCTATAACTCTAGCTATAGGAGAATATTCATTACATATTTCAAGAGATTTTTCACATATTTTATAAAGCTCATCTATTGGTATTAATTCTTCATGTGCTGCTATTTGAAGTACTGAATCTGCTGAAGTATAAACTATTAAAGCACCATCTTTGAATTGTTCATCTGCATAATCATCTATTACTTCAGTTCCTGAATAAGGCTTATTACATACTACCCTTCTTCCTGAAAATTCTTCTATCTTTTTTATAGTAATTTCTGGAAAACCATTTGGATATGTATTAAAAGGTTTTGTTGAAACAAGTCCTGCTATTTCCCAGTGACCTGTTGTTGTATCTTTTGCTTTTGAAGTTTCCATTGCTTTCCCATAGTACCCTGCAGCATTACTATTTTTAGAAACCCCTTCTATATCTATTATATTACCAAGTCCTATTTTCTCCATATTAGGAAGACTAACTCCGCCTTCAGCTTTAGCTAAATGAGCAAGAGTATTTACGCCTTCATCACCAAAATCAGCTGCATCTGGTAAAGCACCAACACCGCAGCTGTCTACTACTATTAAAACGGCTTTCTTTTTACTCATATTTAAATCCTTTGAAAATTGCATTCAATTTAATATAACCATTATAAAATAATAACATAAAAACAATAAGCATAAAAAAAGAGGATAGCATTACACCACCCTCTTAAAAGTATAAAAATATTATAAATATTATTTTTTGCATCCTTTAGGTTTTTCATAACCAATTGCATCAGCCAATTCTTGGTCTATAACAACAACAACATCATTATGAAGTTTAAGGAAAGTAACTGGACATTTTGTTGTAACTTTATCATTAGTCAAAAGTTCTTTCATAGCAGCAGCTTTGCCTTTACCAATAGCAGCTATAACTATTTTTTTAGCTTTTAATATTCCGCCCATACCCATACTGAATGCTTCTCTAGGAACATCTTTTTCTGATTCAAAGAATCTTGCATTTGCTTTAATTGTTTTTTCATCAAGTTTAACACATAAAGCATTAGCATGTAAAGCTTCATCAGGTTCATTGAAAGCAATATGACCGTTAGGGCCTACACCTAATAATTGTATATCTCTAGGTAATTTATCTATTTTTTTATTGAATTCATCTAATATTTTTTCTTTATCGCCTATACCGCTTGGAACGAAAGTATTTTTTTTATCGATATTAACATGATCAAATAGATTTTTATTCATAAAATATCTATAGCTCTGCTCATTTTTAGGATCAAGTCCCTTATATTCATCTAAGTTTACAGATTTAACTTCTTTAAAATCTATTTCTTTTTTCTCATAAGCTTTAATTAAATGAGGATATACAGCCTCAGCAGTACCTCCTGTAGCAAGTCCTAAAACAGCATCTTTTTTAACTTTAAGTAAATTGATAATTTCTGCTGCTGTTTTTTTACCAACTCCATTAGCGTCTTTAGCAACAATTACTTTTAAACCCATAATTATATTCTCCTTTATTAATTTGGATTATTATATTTTTCATAAATTCGCCTTTTACAAAATTATAACACATATATTATTTATTATCAAATATAACGATTTTTTTATTAATTTTTTCTATTGATTTTGATATAATTAAATATACAATTCTTAATAATAAAATTTGTAAGGAAAAAATAATGAGCAATCGTATAAAAGTAAAAGCTGCAATATTTGATTTTGACGGTACTTTAGTTGATAGTGAAAGTTTATACACAAAAGCATTAATTTATACTTCTAATGAAATGAATGTTTTAAAAGATGTAGATTTCAAATCTTTTGCCGGTTATCAAACTCAAGATATAGACAATATATTAAAAAAAGAAGGACATAATATACCTGATAATTTTTTCAAAGAAGCTGAAATATATTTTAGAAAAATTATAGAAACTGATTTAGAAACTTTTGAAGGCGTATACGAAATATTAGAGAAATTAAAAAATATTGATATTGTTATAGCATCTAACAGTAATATTGATTATGTAACAAGAATGTCTGACAAAAAAGAAATATCTAAATATATGAAAGGCTATTCCTGCCACAATGAAAATTTAAAAGCAAAACCTGAACCAGATTTATTTTTAAATGCTTTTGAATTATTAAAAAAATTAAATCCTAATATACAAAAAGAAAATGTGATAATATTTGAAGACAGCATTGCTGGTATTTTAGGAGCGAAAAAAACTGGAATAACTACTATAGCTATTACTAACACTTATGATAAAGAAAAACTATTTGAAAATGGTGCTGATATTGTTGTTGATAGAATAGATAAGGCACTAGATTATATAGAAATAATTTAATAACAATTTTATTTAAATAAAATATCAAAAAATAAAGGGAGGCATAAAAAATATGCTCTCCCTTTTTTATATTAATTTAATATATATTTATTACATATCAGCTATGAATTTATACATTGGGAATTTTTTGCATAAAGCAGCAACTTTTTTAGCAACAGCATTAATAATTTTTTCATCATTACTATTGCTTAATACTTCATCAATGTATTGAGTTAATTCCATAACATCTTTTTCTTTTAGACCTCTAGTAGTAATAGCTGGAGTACCAAGTCTTATACCGCTAGTAACCATTGGAGATTCTGTATCATAAGGTATGCCGTTTTTATTAGTAGTGATATGAGCTCTATCCAATATAGTCTCAGCAACCTGTCCTGTAATGCCTTTAGAAGCTTTAACATCTACTAATATTAAATGAGTATCAGTTCCGCCTGCAACTAATTCATAACCTTTAGCAAGGAATATATTGGCCATAGCTTCAGCATTCTTTAAAACTTGTTCCTGATATTTAACAAATTTAGGATCTAATGCTTCTTTAAAACATACTGCTTTAGCAGCAATAACATGCATTAAAGGGCCGCCTTGTATGCCAGGGAATATAGTTTTATCTATTTTTTTAGCTAATTCTTCTTCAGTAGATATAATATATCCGCCGCGAGGTCCTCTTAAAGTTTTATGAGTAGTACCAGTAACAAAATGTGCATACTCAACAGGATTAGGGTGAAGTCCTGCAGCTACTAATCCAGAAATATGAGCCATATCAACCATTAACATAGCATCCACTTCATCTGCTATCTCTCTAAATTTTTTGAAATCAATGAATCTAGGATAAGCACTTCCGCCTGCAACTATCAATTTAGGCTTAACTTTTTTAGCTATATCTCTAACTTCATTATAATCTATTTGCATAGTGTCTTTTCTAACACTGTAATGCTCAAAATTATATATTTTACCAGAGAAATTTACATTTTTACCATGAGTTAAATGTCCGCCTGCATCCAATGATAAACCTAAACAAGTATCGCCAGGCTGCAACACTGCCATATAAACACCCATATTAGCTTGTGAACCAGAATGAGGCTGCACATTAATAAATGGTGCTTTAAACAATTTCTTTCCTCTTTCTCTAGCTAAATTCTCTACAACATCAACCTCACTGCATCCGCCGTAATATCTTTTAGATGGATAGCCTTCAGCATATTTGTTTGTAAATATAGAACCTTGTGCTTCCATAACAGCACGTGATACTATATTCTCACTAGCTATAAGTTCAAAACCACTAACTTCCCTTTTATATTCGTTTTTCATTGCTGCAAATATTTCTCTATCAGCAGTTTTTAATGGAACTTCAGATACATAATATTTAGGAGCAGCTACTTTCTTTTCCACTGTTTTCACAGCCTTTTTATCAGTTTTTTTTGATGCGGCTTTTTTAACAGCAACTGTTTTCTTAGCAGATTTTGATGAACTTTTATCTGCTGCCTTTTTTTTAGACACAGCCATATTTCCTCCAATGAAATTTTACTTATATTTAATGATATACTAATATAGTTTTTTTTTCAATTATTATACATATATGAAGTATATTTTTTTAACTTTATAATTCAATAACTTAAAAAATTTATTTTAACAAAACACTATATAGGTATTGATTTTTTTATTTTAAATGTTAGAATATACTAACAAATTAAAAAACATACTAACATTTTCATTAAAGGATTATAAATGAAATATATAATCATCTTCTCTATTATAATTACAAATTTTTTATATTCATACAATTCAAAAGAAATAAATAACTTTTATAATAATTACTATTCTTCAAATTATAATATAAAAGATATTGAAAATAATAATTCAAAAACTTATAAAAATATATATCATCTAGTAAAATCAAAAAATATACAAAATGAGAAGGAAAAATACAATTACTTAAAAGAAGCAATAAATTACAATACCAATTATATAGAATCTAATGATATTGATTATTTAATAAGCGTATCTGAATTGATGAGCTATATAGTTTATTACTCAGGACTTTCTGAAAAAATTTCATTTGGAACAAAAAGCAAAGAAATATATAAAAAGATTTTAGAAACAGATGATTCAAACTTTTTTGCACTTCTTGGTACTGCTATAGGCTATATGCATGCTCCAGCTATAGCAGGTGGAAGTAATAAAAAGGCTTTTGAATATTTTAATAAGGCATTGGATAATGCAAAAGAAAAGTATCAAAAATATTTATCTTATATTTGGCTGTCTCAGTATTATTTCAAAGTAAAAGACAAAGAAAATTATAATAAATACATTGAAATGAGTAAAAGCATATATTCAGACGGACAATTATTAAAGGAGGCAATAGAAAGAAACAATACCAAAAACAAACCATTATAAGAGTAAAAAATAAAAACAGATTTAATAGTGATAGGGTTTTATAATAAAAAATATTGTATTAATAAATACAGAGTTGTTAAAAAAATTATAAACAAAAATAAGGATAATAATATGAAACGTTTATATTTAATTTTAGCAGCTTTAATAATAAGTGTATACAATGTATTTGCTTATACTGTTGTAGAAGATTTTAATGACTTTTTAGTTGATGAAAATCAATTAAGAATAAGACTTGACAGATTAGGAGTATTGGCAGGAACTGAGAATTTAAGATTTATGGTTGGAGTATCAGGTGAAACTGCAGGAGTATTGCTTGATAACTTAGACAGCGGTACTGAAGGAGGAATAAGTACTTTCAGACCTGCGGCTATAGCTGGATTCGGATACAAAACAGATAGTTTCGGTATAGGTTTGGGCTATCAATTCAAATATGTATCAGGTTCTTGGCAGGCACATACTCCTATAATCACAGCTACTGCCTTGAATGATAATTTGAGAATCAATGTACCTGTTACAATAGGGGTAGGAAGCGGAAGCGTTAATGACGGAGATATAGCCGTTTCAACAGATATAAGAGCGGAATACTATACGGGAAATGATATATTCAGCAGAATAAGAGTCAATCTTAAATACGGTATGTATAAATTAAAAGCCAATTCAAGCAGAAGCGGAACTTTAGCAGGAAATGGAATTATAAGTATGAGACCTGTAACTGGAACAGTAGGAGAAAATGGTAAATACGGATTTATAGAAGATACTGTAGGGCAATCTATAGGTATAGATGTGAGAGGATATTTTATAGCAGCAACTGACCCTATATTGATAGAGCCTCAGGTAAGAGTAGTATATCAAGGATCAATAGCTGACTTTACAGGAACTTCATATACTGTAACAACACCTGCAGGAACTAAAGAAGGAGGAGCTAAATTCGGACTTTACAATATAGATGCTTCAAATCCTATAGGTGCTTTTGAATTAGGAAATTCAGGAACAATCGCATCAGCACCATATTATGACTTTACTGCTCATAATATAATGCTTACAGGGGAAGGAGCTTCTATAGAAATAGGAGGAACAGAATATTATATTACAAAACCTCAGTTTATAGGTGTATCTATGCCAGTGGGTTTTACTGCTGAAAGCGAGTTTATAAGCGTATATTTAGAACCTGCTATTTCATTTTCTATGCTTACTGGAGGAGTTAATACTTATGCTAGCAGTTCAAAACCTGTAAGAATACCGCCTTTGTTCTACTCTGTTGGATATTTGGTATACGGAGAATTATATATCACTCCTAAACCTAATTTGGAATGGTATTTTGAAGCTCAGATTGGAGGTGCTACTACTGTTGATGGTATAGGTAATAGTGCGAACAGCAGTTTAGCATTTAATGGAAGTACTGGTATCACTTGGAAATTTTAAAATTAGCTAAATTATTGATATTGGGAAATATATTTATTGGGTGTCTTAAAATAAGATGCCCAATATAAATTAAAAGGTAAAAAATGAATATAGTACAAAATAATATAACAATATTTTGCAATAACAAAGAATATAAAATACATAAAAAAAGAGAAAAAGAAAAAGAATCTATTTTATGTATGATAGAAATTTACTGCAAACATAATCATAAAGAATATCATAAAAACTATAACAAAACATTTGGAAGCAAAAATATTTGCAGAGAATGCGAAGAAATATATCATTATGCATGTGAAAGGACAGATAGATGCAGGTTTATAGAAACTAAAACATTTTGCAGTGCCTGCCCTTCTCCTTGTTATAAAAAAGATATGAAAGAAAAAATAAAAAAAATAATGGCTTTCTCTGGAAAAAGAATGTTATTTTACCGCCCAATAACAGCATTAAAACATATATTTGTAATGATAAAACATAATTTTAATAAAAATAAAAAATTAGATTTTAAAGGAGCTATATGAGAATATTATTTATAATTTTAGGTTTTATATTTGTCGCAATAGGTGCTGTAGGAATAGCAGTTCCAATACTTCCTACTACCCCATTTCTATTATTAGCTTCTTTCTTTTTTGCAAAAGGTTCTAAAAGATTTCATGATTGGTTCACAAGCACAAAATTATACAAAAAACATTTAGAAAGTTTTGTAAAATCAAGAGCTATGACTTTGAAATCAAAATTAAGCATACTTTTGCCTGTGAGTGCCATGCTTATAATTACATTCATATTTGTAAATAATCTGCATGTCAGAATAGTTCTTGTAATATTATTCATTGGAAAATATTTATACTTCTTTACACAAATAAAAACTATAAAAAATAGTGAAGAATATATAAACAATGCTGTATTAGAAGAAAATAATGAAATGAACCTAAATAATAAACAAAAATTATAATAATCTAAAAAATAATAAATAACGCTCTTTAGTTATATTTTTGGGAGATGATAATGAAAATATTTAAATATATTTTTATAGGGATAATTGTATTTTTATCTTTATTTAGTTTTGCCTATTCCAATGAAAATACTGAAACTAATGAAAACATTAATGAAAAGAAAGGCTTTCAATCAGTATTATACAATAGATTTTTTTCTATAGGTTTATTCAGCAGTGCAGATTCTATAAAGACAACTGTTAATATAGAATTAGGATTCAAAATAATGAAATATAATAATTTTCAAATAAAAAGTTATACAGCAATCACTGGTTCAAAAATATATGATGACAGCCCTCAAATGTATCAATTAGGAATTATGCAAAAATTTACATTTGGAGGCAATGATGAATATACTGGAAAAATAAGTATTTCAAGATACGGTTTTGCTTTCGGAAGTTTTGGAGTATTATCATTTGATGCCGATAAAAGCGGAAAATTTTTATTTTCAGCTCCATTTTATTGGGAAGTAGGAGGCGGTGCTGGTTTCAATATAAATGTAAGCGAACATGTATCAATAGTATTGGAATTTGGCGGGGGACTTCATGTAGTACATAATGGAAAAGAACTTGGATATCCTGAAAAAATTAATAAGGCAGGATTTGGAAGAATGAGCATAGGCGGCAGATATTATTTCTAATAAAAAAGCGAATTGTAGTCAGCTAGCGAGTTTATTCACTAGCTTATTATAGGCATAAACAAGCGTAACAATAATAATAAAAAATGCTAGTGATAAACTTGCTA
>NZ_JAWLQI010000070.1:0-18362 GCF_036997785.1 Brachyspira pulli | reverse complement strand
GAAAAAATTGGTTTTAAGTATTGCAATATTACTCAAAAATATTATAATATATTTCAAATATAAAAAGGAGAATGAAAAATGAGCATGTCGTCCACTAACTATATGCACAGTGCTTTTTATGATATGAAAAAAAATCATATATCATATACTAATTTCAATAAAACAAGAAAATTTTCAACTATTATTATTCTCAATATTCTCCTATCTATTATCCTGTTATAATTAATTCTATTATTCATACTATAAATATAATATACATTTTTTATTAATAATGATTATTATAAAAATAATGTTTCTATGTGTAGAAATACTAATAATGAAATTGTAAGGCTATAAAATAATTTAAGGAGTTTGTAATGAAATTGAACGGTTCTGAAATATTAATGGAAGTTTTAATAGAGGAAGGCGTTGATACAGTATTTGGTTATCCTGGAGGAGCTGCATTATTTATATATGATGCTATCTATAAATATAGTGATAAAATAAAGCATATAATGCCGGTAGATGAAGTAGGTGCTTGTCATGCTGCTGATGGCTATGCTAGAGCAAGCGGAAAAACTGGTGTTGTAATTGCTACAAGCGGACCAGGAGCTACTAATTTAGTAACACCATTAGCTACAGCATATATGGATAGTGTGCCTTTGATTGCTATAACAGCGAATGTACCAGAAAGTTTAATAGGAAAAGATTCATTCCAAGAGGTTTATATTGCTGGTATAACAATGCCTATTACTAAACATAATTTTGTTGTTAGAAGTATTGATGAATTGGCAAATACAATAAGAAAAGCCTTTGTTATAGCTTCTACAGGAAGAAAAGGACCTGTATTAATAGATATACCTAAGAATTTCACATTTGCAGAAACAGAATTCACAAGAAAAGAAAAATTTGTACCTAAAGCTATTAAGATAAATTCTGAAGATGAAAAAACTATAGAAGAAGTTGCAAAATTAATAAATGAATCTAAAAAACCTATTATATATTTTGGAGGCGGTGCTAAAGATTCAAGCGATAAATTAAGAGAGTTTATGATTAATTCTAATATACCTTCAGTCCATACATTAATGGGAGCTGGTGTATTAGGATATAATGATAAATTAAATATAGGTTTGCTTGGAATGCATGGTTCTGCTACTGCTAATAAGGTTATGAATGAAGCTGATTTAATACTTGCAGTAGGAACAAGATTCAGCGACAGAGTTGCTTTGAATACTGATAAATTCGGCGGTGCTGCTAAAAAAGTTCATATAGATATAGACAGAAGTGAAATTAATAAAAACGTTCATGTTGACTACAGCATAATAGGCGATTTGAATGATGTATTAGATAGATTTAATAAACTTATAAAAAGAGTAGAAGATGATGAATGGGTAAAATATTTGTCTGACTTGAGAGCTAAAGAGAAGAAAGAAGATTCTGACAGAAATACTAATAAAGATGGTATTTATCCAAGCAGAATTATGAATATAATAGGTGAAAAAACTAATGATGAAGCTATTTATGTTACAGATGTAGGTCAGCATCAAATGTGGGCAGTTCAGTATATACGCCATACTAAACCAAGAAGTTTTATAACAAGCGGCGGTTTGGGAACGATGGGATTTGGATATGGTGCTGCTTTAGGCTGTCAAGTTGCTAAACCAGACAGAAGAGTAATACATATAACAGGTGACGGATCTTTTTATATGAATTTAAATGAAGTAGCAACTGCCGTTGAATATAATTTGCCGGTTATAACAATAATTTTAAATAACAGTACATTAGGTATGGTTAGACAATGGCAGACTATATTCTATGAGAAAAGATACTCAAGCACAGATATAAATAAAAAAATGGATTATGTTAAAGTTGCTGAAGGTTTCGGTGCTAAAGGATTTAGATGCGAAACTATAAAAGAATTTGAATCAGCCTTTGAAGAAGCTTTGAAATGTAATTGTCCTGTATGGATAGAATGTGTTATAGGTAAGGATTTGAAAGTGTTGCCTATGATTCCTGCAGGCGGTACTATAGATGATATAATAGTAGATTAAAATATTAGGAGAAAAAGATGAATAAGAAACAAAGAAGAGTTTTAGTTTTATTTGTAGATAATAGTTCAGGTGTATTAAATAGAATAACTTTATTATTCAGTCAAAAAGGTTTTAATATAGAAACTATTACTTGTTCTGTTACTTGTGTTCCTAGTATATCAAGAATGACTATAGTTACAGAAGGCGATGATTCTCAAATAAATCATATTATCAAACAGACTTTAAAACTTATAGAAGTTCATTCTGTACATTTAATAGACTATTCTAATAGCATAATAAGAGATTTGTTGTTAGTAAAAATAGAAATAAATGATACTAACAGACGTAAAGCTTGCGATATAACAAATGCTCATAACGGACTTATACTTGATATTGGAAATAAAAGTATGATAGTTGAAATTACTGCTTCTGCTTCTGTAATAGATGGTTATTTAGATGCTTTAAAAGATTTCAATATTTTAGAACTTTCAAGAACTGGAGTAACATCAATACAGTTAGGCGATGAAGTTCCTGATATGAATATAATCAACAAATTTGAATTTTAATAAAAATAAAAAAAATAATAATAATTAAAAAGGAGTATTAAAATGATAAAAAAATATTATGATGCTGATTGTAATTTATCTTTACTAGATGGTAAAACTATAGCAATAATGGGATACGGCAGTCAAGGACATGCTCATGCTCAAAACTTAAAAGACAGCGGAATGAATGTTATCGTTGGTTTAAGAAAAGACAGTGCAAACTGCAAAAAAGCAGAAGAAGCAGGTTTTAAAGTAATGGAAGTTGAAGAAGCTGCTAAGGCTGCTGATATAGTTATGATGCTTGTTCCTGATGAGGTTTCAGCTGATATATACAATACTCAAGTTGCACCTTATATGAAAGAAGGAAATGTATTAATGTATGCACATGGATTTAATATTCATTTCCAATTTGTAGTACCTGCTAAAAACATAGATGTTATTATGGTTGCTCCAAAAGGACCAGGACATACAGTAAGAAGTCAATATTTAGAAGGAAGAGGAGTTCCTAGCTTAATAGCTGTTTATCAAGATTATAGCGGCAGAGCAAAAGATTATGCTTTAGCTTATGCTTCAGGAATAGGTGCAGGACGTGCCGGTATATTAGAAACTACATTCAGAGAAGAAACTGAAACTGACCTTTTCGGTGAACAAGCAGTATTATGCGGCGGTGTTACTGAATTAATGAAAGCTGGTTTCGATACTTTAGTAGAAGCTGGTTATGAACCAGAAATGGCTTATTTTGAATGTATACATGAAATGAAATTAATCGTTGATTTAATATATTCAGGCGGATTTGCTATGATGAGATATTCTATTTCAAATACTGCTGAATACGGTGATTACAGAACTGGAAGAAGAATGATTACTGAAGAAACTAGAAAAGAAATGAAAAAAGTATTAAGAGAGATACAAGACGGTACTTTTGCTAGTGAGTTTATTCAAGAGTTTAGTGCTGGACGTAAAGCTAAATTTAATGCTACTAAGAAATTAGAAAGCGAGCATAAATTAGAAAAAGTCGGTGCAGAATTAAGAAAAATGATGAGTTGGATTAAAAAGTAATTTTTATTCATACTCGATGATATAATTAAATATTTTAATATTGGAGTTCTATATTTAAAATTTTTAAGTTTGTAATTTTTTTATTGTTCTTTTTCCCGCCGCAAAAAGAACCAAAAAGTGCAAGTAAAAAAATATTAACTATGTTTTTTTGATTAAATGTTGCCTTTTTGCTTCTTTGTGGCAACACCGAGTAGGTGCCTTGAGAGCGTCGGCAAAAGAAGTGGGGTCTTGCCTATAGCACGCAGAGCGGTGGGCAAAGCCCCAGATATCAAAATAAAAATAGAACTTTATTCTATTATAAAAATCAAACTAAAAATTATTTTTTATTTATGTAGTTGTCTTTTCAAATAAATATAAGTATTTAATTATACAAGAGTTTATTTTATAAGGGTTTTAACAATGAGAAAGATTAAGATTTTTGATACTACTTTAAGAGATGGAGAACAATCTCCTGGTTGTACTATGAATTTGGCTGAAAAATTGGAAATGGCAGCAGAACTTGATAAATTAGGCGTTGATATAATAGAAGCAGGTTTTGCTATATGTTCTGATGATGACTTTAATGCTATAAGAGAAGTTAGTAAGGTTGTAGAGAATGCTAAATTAGTAAGTTTGGCTAGATGTAACAAAAAAGATATAGACAGAGCTTATGAGGCACTTGCTGAGGCAAAGCACCCTATGCTTCATACTTTTATAGCTACAAGCGATATACATTTAAAGCATAAACTAGAGATGACCAGAGAGCAGGTATTAGAAACTATAAAAGAATCTGTTTCTTATGCTAAAACAAAATTTGAATTTATAGAATTTTCTGCTGAAGATGCTTCAAGAAGTGATAAAGACTTTTTGGTTCAGGCATATTCAACAGCTATAGAAAATGGAGCTACTACAATAAATGTTCCTGACACTGTAGGATATGCTACTCCTTTGGAAATGGCTGAATTAATCAAATATTTAAAAGAGAATGTTAAAGGCATAGAAAATGTTGATATATCTGTGCATTGTCATGATGATTTAGGACTTGCTACAGCTAATTCTCTATCAGCAGTTTTGGCAGGAGCTACACAAATAGAATGTACTATTAATGGTATAGGTGAGCGTGCTGGAAATACTAGCTTGGAAGAAGTGGTAATGGGTATTAAAACTAGAGCAAATTTCTATGATGCTTATACTGATGTTAATACAAAACGTATTTATAAAATTTCAAAATTATTATCTACTATTTCAGGTATGGTTGTTGCTCCAAATAAAGCTATAGTAGGTGCTAATGCTTTTGCTCATGAGGCAGGAATACATCAGCATGGAGTATTAAAAGAACGTTCTACTTATGAGATTATGAATGTTGAAGATATAGGAATACCTCAAAATAAAATGGTATTAGGTAAACATTCAGGAAAACATGCTTTTAAAGACAGAATAGAATCTTTAGGTTATGATATAGATGATAAAGCTTTAGAAGAAGCATTTATTAAATTTAAAAATTTAGCTGACAGAAAAAAGATAGTTACTGATACTGATATAGAGGCATTATTAATAGGCAATACTAATATAGAAAATCCTTCATATAGATTAAAAAGCTTTATGGTTAATGACAGCGATTCTATATCTTCTTTTGCTTCAGTGGCTATATTTGATAATAAAGATAATGTTATTGAAGCTATAGGAAAAGGAAACGGCCCTATAGATGCAGCTTTCGGAGCTATTGATTCTATAACATCAAACAAAGCTAAATTAGTAACTTATAGTATTAATGCTATTACTGAAGGTGAAGATGCTTTGGGAGAAGTTATTGTTAGATTGGCTTGCGGTGATAAAACTGTTATAGGAAGATCCGTAAGTACAGATATTATCGAAGCTAGTTTAATGGCTTATATTAATGGTTTGAATAAATTATAATAGTATTTTAATTATAGGGCTTGCATTTTTTTAATGTATAGCCCTTTTTATTAACAAAAAAATTGACAAAACGGAATTGTTTTAGTATATTATGTTTCTTTCATAAATGAATTAAGGATAAAATTATGACTATTACTCAAAAGATTTTAGCTGCACATGCTGGCGTTGAAAAAGTTGAAGCAGGTGAGCTTATAATGGTTAAAACTGATTTAGTTTTAGGAAATGATATTACAAGCCCAGTTGCTATAAATGAGTTTGAAAAGTATGGTTTTGATAAAGTTTTTGACAAAGAAAAAATAGCTTTAGTTATGGATCACTTTGCTCCAAATAAAGATATCAAAGCTGCAGAACAATGCAAACAATGCAGAGATTTTGCTAATAAATATAATATTACAAATTATTATGATGTTGGAGATATGGGAGTTGAACATGCTCTTTTACCAGAAAAAGGATTAGTTGCCCCAGGTGAAGTTATAATAGGAGCTGACTCTCATACTTGTACTTATGGTGCTTTCGGTGCATTTTCTACAGGAGTAGGAAGTACTGATATGGCTGCTGCTATGGCTACAGGTCAGGTTTGGTTCAAAGTTCCTTCTGCTATTAAATTTAATCTTAAAGGAAAATTAAAACCAAATGTATCCGGAAAAGATGTTATACTTCATATTATAGGTATGATAGGTGTTGACGGTGCTTTATATAAATCTATGGAGTTTAGAGGTGAAGGAGTTTCATCTTTAACTATGGACGACAGAGCTTGTATTGCTAATATGGCTATTGAAGCAGGTGCAAAAAATGGAATATTTGAAGTTGATGATAAAACTATAGAATTCTTAAAAGATATAGTAAAAAGAGATTATACTATTTTCAAAGCTGATGATGATGCAGTTTATGATAAAGAGTATGATATTGATTTATCTTCAATAGAGCCTACAGTAGCATGTCCCCATTTACCGGAGAATACTAAAGAAGCTAAAGAATTGAAAGATATAAAAGTTGATCAGGTAGTTATAGGTTCTTGTACTAATGGAAGATTGTCTGATATGGCTATTGCTGCTAATATTTTGAAAGGAAAGAAAGTAGCTAAAAATGTAAGATGTATAATTATTCCTGCTACTCAGAAAGTTTATAAAGAATGTATAAAATTAGGTTATATGGATATATTTATTGATGCAGGCTGTGCAGTATCTACTCCTACATGCGGTCCTTGTTTGGGCGGATATATGGGAATACTTGCTCATGATGAAGTTGCTGTTACTACAACTAATAGAAACTTTGTTGGAAGAATGGGAGATAAAACTTCAAAAGTATATTTAGCTAGTCCTGCTACTGCTGCATACAGTGCAATAACTGGTTATATAACAGAGCCTAAATAATATTTTATAAATAGTTTGGGTATTATAAAAAATAGGAGATATTAATAAATGAAAGCTAAAGGTTTTGTTCATAAATATGGTGATAATGTTGATACAGATGTTATTATTCCAGCAAGATATTTAAATACTGCTAATCATAAGGAATTGGCATCTCATTGTATGGAAGATATTGATAAAGATTTTGTAAGCAAGGTAAAGCCTGGAGATATAATGGTTGGAGGGGACAATTTCGGATGCGGTTCTTCAAGAGAGCATGCTCCTATAGCTATTAAAGAATCAGGAATATCTTGTGTTATAGCTTCTTCTTTTGCTAGAATATTTTATAGAAATTCTATTAATATAGGACTTGCTATTTTGGAATGCGATGAGGCAAGTAAAAAAATAAATGCAGGAGATGAGGTTGAAGTTGATTTTGATAATGGTATAATAACAAATATTACTAAAAATGAAAGCTATAAGGCTGAGCCTTTTCCAGAATTTATTAAAAATATAATTAACTCTAATGGGCTTTTAAACTCTATAAAAAATTCTAAGAGGTGATTATTTATGGAAAAGAATATTGTTGTTATTGAAGGGGACGGAGTAGGTCCCGAGGTAGTAGGTAAGGCTGTAAATGTACTCAATAAAATAGCTGAAAAATACTCCCATAAGTTTAATTTGGAATATGTTGATATGGGCGGCTGTTCTATTGATAAATTTGGAGTTCCTCTTACCGATGAGAATGTAGAAAAATGTATCAAATCTGATTCAGTTCTTCTTGGTTCTGTAGGCGGTCCTAAATGGGATAAAGTTGATCCTGATAAAAGACCGGAAAGAGGTTTATTAAGATTGCGTAAAGAAATGAAGCTTTATGCTAATATAAGACCTACTAAAATATTAAAATCTTTGGAATATGCTTCTCCTTTAAAAGAAACTATCTGTAAAGATGTTATTGATTTTATTATGGTTAGAGAGCTTACAGGCGGTGTATATTTCGGAGAACATAAATTTGAAGTAGTTAATGGTGTAAAACAAGCTACTGACCTTATGTTATATAGAGAAGATGAAGTATTAAGAATAGGAAAAGTTGCTTTTGAATTGGCTAGAAATCTTAAAAGACCTTTAACTTCAGTTGATAAAGCCAATGTACTTCATACTTCTAAATTATGGCGTGAAGTAATGAATAATTTATCAAAAGAATACAGCGATGTTCCATATAATGATATGTATGTTGATAATGCAGCTATGCAGCTTGCTTCAAATCCGTCACAATTTGGTATTATAGTTACAGAAAATATGTTTGGAGATATACTTTCTGATGAAGCTAGTGTTATTACTGGTTCTATAGGTATGGCACCTTCAGCAAGTCTTTCTGACAGAACAGTTGGTATGTATGAGCCTATTCATGGTTCTGCTCCTGATATAGCAGGTAAAGACTTAGCTAATCCTATAGGTACTATACTTTCTCTTGCTATGATGTTAAGATACTCTTTTGGTATGTTAAATGAAGCTGAAGATGTAGAAAATGCTGTTTATAAGGCTATAGATGATGGTTATAGAACCCTTGATATAATGCCTAAACATCATATGATGACTTATTTATATAAACAAGTAAAATGTTCTGAAATGGGAGATATAATAGTATCTAACATATAATACATTTTTTATTATATTAATATTATTGTAGTAATATGAACTTTTATATTTTATTACTACAATAATATTATAAATTTACTTGACAATCCAGTTATAATGTACATAATAGATAACATATAGATAAAAAAATTGAGGAATTGTAGAAGTGGAATATAGCGATAAAGATATTATTTTAGAACTTCAGGAAGATAATAAACTTCTTTCTTCTAAAATAGATGTTTACAAAGAAGAGATAAATGAATTGAAACAGAAATTAGAGTATGCCAAAAAATTTTTTACTTTATATGAAAATATTATGGAACAATCAAGAAATGAAACTAAAGAATTAACTAATAAGGTAAAAGAATTAGAAGAAGAAATTAAAAGACTCAAAAATGCATAATATTTTCTATCCTTCCAAAAATGATAATAAAAAAATATATATAGCTGTACTCGCTAAAGGTATCGATATTAAAGCTAAAGATATTGATTTAGAATATAGAAAGTCTCAGGAGTATAATTTTTTTAATAATATAAATTTTGATGTTAATAAAGCTATTTTTATGCATCAAGTTCATAAAGATAATATTGTAAAGATAGATGAAAATAATATAAATCTATTTGGAGGCAGAGAAAGATTGGTTGAAAATACAGATGCTTTAATAACCAATCTTAAAAATACTCCTTTAATAGTTCAAACTGCAGATTGTGTGCCTATAATACTTTATTGTGATGAAAGCAAATCAATAGCAGCTATTCATTCTGGTTGGAGAGGTACAGTTCAAAATATTGTATCTAAAACTATTGATTTAATGATAAAAGAGTATAATGCCAATTTGTCTAAAATGTATGCCTATATAGGGCCTTATATAGCTTTGAAAGATTATGAAGTAGGCGATGAGGTGGCTGTTCATTTTCAAAATAAAACTATGATGAATAATAAATGGCATATTGATAATGGCTTGGAAGTAAAAAAGCAATTACTTGACTGTGGTGTTTTAGAAAATAATATTGAACTTTCTAATCTAAATACTTATGATGAAGTATTTTATTCTTATAGACGCGATGGTGTTCAGGTAGGGAGAATACTTACAGTTGCTATATTGTTATAATACTTAAAAATTTTCAGTATATACCAAAAATTTTTAACTTTGTCAAAATTAGTTTTTATATTGTTATTATTTTCGGGGACTAGTCCCCGAACCCCTACTTCTTTTGGTGCCCCAAAGAAGCAAAAGGACTGCATTTTTTGACACAAATCTTGGTTTTACTTCACATTTCAAACAAAACTTAATAATATTTTATACTATTAATAAACAAAAATTACATTTACAAAAAAGTAAAAATTGACAAAATATAGTTATTTAGGTATATACTAAGAATTTTTAAGTTTGTCAACTGATGCACTTTATATAGAATTATCTACTTTTTTGTCGCACAAAAAAGTAGCAAAAAACGCAATTGCTAGAACTTTATATTTTAAGAACATGTATTAAATATAGTGTAATCCCCTAGTTTTAGGTCAAAAATGCAGTTGTTTTGGTTCTTTTATACCAATACTTACAGTACTTCCTTCGGTCGTAAAAGAACTGGGGTATGGGGCAAAGCCCCATATATTAAAAAGAAAATATAATTTTATTTTTGACAAAATATAATTGTTTAGGTATATACTGAAAATTTTTAACTTTGTCAATTTTTTTATTGTTTTTTTCCCGCAGCAAAAAGAATCTATATCCTCGACAAGCTCGGATACGCTTCGCGAAAGTGCAAATATAAAATTAGTATTAAATCATACTAATCATGTTTTACATGTAATATAAATTATTAATTTAAGCTAAAATATAGCCCTTTTGCTTCTTTGGGGCATACCTAAAGGTACTTCCTTCGGTCGCAAAAGAAGTGGGGGGTGCTGCACGCTGTGTACTTCGTAAGGGCAAAGCCCCAGATATAAAAACAAAAATATAAATTTATTTTTGACAAAATATAGTTGTTTAGGTATATACCAAATTATTATAATTAAAAGCTATATATTTTATATCAATATTTCTTTATTTTCTAATCATTTTATTGTGTTTAATTAAATATTTATAATGTTATTTTGACAATTATTATTAAATATTTTACAATAATTATTATTTTTTATAAAATTTATTTATTGGATTTTGATTATGTTTTTTTTACAAAAAGAAAGCGAATTTTTAGATGAATATAAAGATGTGGCATTTATAATAGGTTCTCCGGATTTCATTGGAGCAAGAACTGAAGATGATGATAAAATAAATGTTCTTATGATATGCATAGCTTATAAGGATATTGAAACAGGATATATTGAACAAAATAAGAAAATTGTCGTTAGAATGAAAATAGCAGAAAAAGAATTGAACTATTATAAATCTATTATAAATAGAGAATCCATTGTTAAATTAAAAGTAAGATGCGAAAAAGAACAAGGTGAGGAAATTGTCGAATTTTTACTTGCTGATATTATAGATAATCATTATAAAGATGAGGATTTAAATTTAATTCTTAGTAAGTATTTAGAGCCTATATATTATAGTGATGATATGCTTGGAGATTTTTTATATAATAGAAGTTTAGGTTCTTTTGATAAAGAAATGGAATGGATTAATAAAAAGATTCTTGTTGCTTTTGATGATTCCAATGAATATGATAAAGAAAAGGCTGTTAGTTTTATAAGAAATATTTTTACAGATAAAAAAGAATTTGATAAAAAGATAAAAGATTATTCTGCCTTAAAAATAATAAGACAGGGAAATGAGATTTCAGCTAAAAGAGGCGGAAATATTGTAGAGGAAGAAGCCTTTGTTAATGCATTTATGAGTAAAATAGAACTTTCAGAAATTATAATTCATGAGCATGATAATTATGTTAATTATAGACTTGGCAATAAAAAAGTGTTTCCTTTAGATATTATTGTTGAAGGCGATTTGAATGGTAATTTCATGAATGCTTTTATTAGTCAATTTTAAGATTATGTAGTCTAAAATGTATAAAATGTAGTATTAAGCACGATATGGTTATAGTATATAGTAACTATTATTAATAAATATCTTTAATTATAATATTGACATTTTTCATCATATTAGTAAAATGTTTGTAAAAAATTATTCTTATATATAAGAAAGAATAGTTTTTAGGTTTTGTACCATTATGATGAGGAGTATTATAAAATCTAAAATTAACAGACTCACTGTTACAAGAACTGATTTAAATTTTAAAGATTCTATAACAATAGATGAAAATTTAATGGATAAGGCAGATATAATGGAAGGCGATAAAGTATCCATTATTAATCTGAGTAACGATGAAAGATTTGAAACAGTTGTTGTTAAAGGTATAAGAGGAACTGGAGTCATAGGCATAAATGGAAGCAATGTACATTATGCACAAAAAGATGATACTATAATAATACTTCTTTATGGACATATACCGGAAGAAAATTTAAAAAGTTATAAAACTAAAGTAATATTTGTTAATATGCAGAATATGATTATAGAATAAAAATAGTTTATATTTATTAGGAGAGATATTATGGAAAAAATTTTTAAAGCAGGTATTGATATAGGTTCAACCACCGCAAAAATGGTTGTGTATGATAATAATGACAATATGATATTTAAAACTTATGTTAGACATAATGCTGACATAAAAGATACTTTACTATCTATATTAGAAAATTTACAGGCTATGCATGGAGATTTAAAACTTTCACTATCTATGACAGGTACTGCTGGAATGGGTGTTTGTGAAAAAACAGGCATTAGCTTTGTTCAAGAGGTTATAGCTTCTTCAACAGCGATTAGAAAGATTTATCCTTATGGAAGAACATTGATAGATATAGGCGGAGAAGATGCTAAAATCATAGTATTTGATGATAATTTCAAAGCTGATATAAGAATGAATGGAAACTGTGCAGGAGGAACTGGAGCTTTTATAGATCAAATGGCTACACTTCTTAATGTTCAGCCTTCAGAACTTTCTACATTGGCAGAACAATCTACATCTATATATCCAATGGCAAGCAGATGCGGAGTATTTGCTAAAACAGATGTTCAAACACTTATAAGCAGAGATATTCCAAAATCTGATATAGCTAAAAGTATTTTCCAAGCTGTTGCTGTTCAAACAATAAATACACTTGCTAAAGGTTTTGAAATTAAGCCTAAAATATTATTCACAGGCGGACCTTTAACATTCCTTCCAGAATTAAGAAGAACATTCTTATCACTTTTGAATGCTACTGAAGAAGATATGTATACTGTTGATCACCCAGAATTGACTGCTGCAATAGGTGCTGCTTTCGGTGAAAAAGAAGATCAAACAGTAATTAAAGTTTCTGATTTTACTAAATTAGTTCAAAATATTTCAGCAGAAGTAAAAGTTACTAATTCAAAAACAAGAGAAGCTTTATTTAATAGTCAGAAAGAATATGAGAGTTGGAAAGAAGAGCATAGCAAAGATAAAGTAAAATCTGCTGATGTATCAACTGTTAATGGTAAAAATACATTCCTTGGTATAGACTCTGGTTCTACTACTACAAAAATCGTTATTATTGATGAGGACGGACAAGTAGTATTAAGACATTATAGAAATAATAATGGAAATCCAGTAGGTGCTGTTACTGAAGGATTAACAGAAATTAAAAAAGAATTAGATGAAAAGAATATAAAAATAAATATAGCAAGAACTGCCGTTACAGGTTATGGAGAAGATTTAATAAAAGCTGCCTTCAATATGGACGAAGGTATAGTTGAAACTATGGCACATTACAGGGGTGCTAAGGCTTTCGATAAAGATGTAAGCTTCATTCTTGATATAGGCGGTCAGGATATGAAAGCTATATTTATTAAAGACGGTATTATAGAAAATATTGAAATTAACGAAGCTTGTTCATCAGGCTGCGGTTCTTTCATAGAAACATTTGCACGCGGAATGGGTTATAAAGTTGCTGACTTTGCTAATATTGCTTGTGAATCAGCTAGCCCTTGTGATTTAGGAAGCCGCTGTACAGTGTTCATGAATAGTAAGGTTAAACAGTCTTTGAGAGAAGGTTCTTCAGTTGCTGATATTTCTGCAGGACTTGCTAAGAGTGTTACTTTAAACTGTTTCACTAAAGTATTAAAAATTACTGATACTTCTATTTTAGGTGAGCATATAGTTGTTCAAGGCGGTACTTTTAAGAATGCTGCAGTTTTACGTTCTGTTGAAAAATTCTTAAATAAAAAAGTTATTCGTCCTGATATATCAGAACTTATGGGAGCTTATGGTTGTGCATTGCTTGCTTTAGATACATACAACACTAAAGAAGAAGATACAACATTTATAGGTTTAGACAATTTACAGGAAGCTAATGATTATGAAAGAAAACAGCTTACTTGTAAAGGCTGTGAAAACCTTTGTACTGTTACTAGATTAAAATTTAAAGATAATAAATCATTCTACACAGGAAATAAATGTGAAAGAATATTCACTAATAAAGGAAATAAAGAAAGAAATTACGGAATGGATATTACACAGAAGAAACTTTCTTTATTATTTGACAGACCTTTAGCACCTGCTTCAGATGAAATAAAAGGTACTATTGGTATACCTAGAGTACTTAATATGTATCAAAACTTCCCATTCTGGGCTACTATACTTGTAGAATGCGGATACAGAGTACAATTATCATCACCTTCAAGTATGGCTATAGCTGAAAAAGGTTCTGGTACAGTTATGAGTGATAATATATGTTTCCCAGCTAAAATAGCTAACGGACATATATATGATTTGATAGAGTCTAAAGTTGACAGAATATTCTATCCATCTGTAGTATTAGAAAAAGCTGAAGAAGACGGAAGTGTTAATAGCTATAACTGTCCGGTAGTTACAGGATATCCTGATGTAATAGACAGTTCTATAAGTCCATTAACTAAATATGGAATTCCTTTCGATGCTCCAACAATTTCTTTCTTGAATGAAGATTTATTATATAAAGGCTGTAAGGCTTATTTTGTTAAAGGTCTTGGAATAGATAAAAAAGATTTTGACAGAGCATTTAAATTGGCTTTACAGGAACAGATAAGAGTTAAAAATGAGTTAAGAGAAGAAGGCAAAAAAATTATAGAGCATGCTAAAGAAACTCAAACACCTACTATACTTATAGTTAGCAGACCTTATCATATTGACCCATTAATCAATCATAAAATACCAGAAACTATTGCTTCATTTGGTATTAATGTACTTACAGAAGATGGTCTTGATATAGATGAATCTCTTGCTGATGTTCAAGTATTAACTCAATGGTCTTATCCTAATAAAATGTTCAAAGCTGCTTTATGGGCTTGCAAACAAAAAGATATGAAACTAGAAGTAGTACAAATAAACAGTTTCGGATGCGGACCAGATGCTACTACTTCAGATGAAATAAAATCTATACTTAATGCTTATGGAAAGAGTCCTACTTTAGTAAAAGTAGATGAAATTTCAAGTCCTGGAAGTATCAGATTAAGAATACGTTCTATGATAGAAAGTATGAAGATGAAAGGCGACTTTATACCTAATGAGAAATCTAATAGAACTATTATTAAAAGATATGAGAAAAATGACAGACGTGCAATACTTGTACCTAAATTCGGACATTTCTATGATCCTATGATTTTGACTTTACTTCAAAGAAGCGGATACGATACAATTCCTCTTCCTGAACCAGATATTGAATCTGTAGAATTAGGATTAAGATACGCCAATCAAGATATATGTTATCCTGCTACTATTGTAATAGGGGATATTATAAAAGCAGTATTAAGCGGAAAATATGATCCTAAAAATATAGCTGCCGGTATTACTCAAACAGGCGGACAATGCAGAGCAAGTAACTATGCTTCTCTTATAAAAAGAGGTTTAATCAATGCAGGATATGCTGATGTTCCAGTAGTAACTGTAGGTCTTACAATGATAAATGATCAGCCTGGATTTAAACTTTCTAAAATAGATATGATGAAAGAAGGTATTGTAGGCATGCCTTATGCTGATGCTATATCTACAATGTATTATTACTGTGCTGCTAGAGAAGTTAAAAAAGGTGAATCTTTGGCACTCGCTAATAAATATATAGCATTACACCCTAAAGATTTTGCTCTTAAAGCTACTGATAAATTATTAAAACAAGCTGTGGCAGAATTTAATGCTATAGAAACTCATGATTTAGACTTGCCTAAAGCTGGTTTAGTTGGTGAAATATATGTAAAATATAATAGCTTTGCTAATGGTGATGTTTGCGACTGGCTTATGTCAAAAGGTGTTGAGGTAATAGTTCCTCCTGTATTTGACTTCTTTGTACAAAAAGTTATAAGCGAGCAGGTTAATAAAGAAACTAATGCTAGAGATGTATCATTCTTAGGATATTACGGCTCTAAATTATCAGAAAAAGTTATTGATGTTAGAGTTGATTCTATTAATCAGATAATGTCTAAATTCAAAGGTTTCAGACCAATACACCATATAAGACAAATAGCTGAAAATGCTGCTAAAGTTACTGCTATGACTAACCAATTCGGAGAGGCTTGGCTTCTTCCTGGTGAAATAGCTAGCTTTGCTGAAGAAGGTATAAATAATGTACTTTGTTTACAGCCTTTCGGTTGTATTGCTAACCATATTATAGCTAGAGGTATTGAAACTAGACTTAAAACTAGATATCCTGAATTAAATCTTCTTTATTTGGATATGGATGCTGGTGCTAGTGAAGTTAATACTGTAAACCGCTTGGAGTTCTTCGTTCGTTCTGCTAAAGACAGTATGGTTTCAGTAAAAGAAGAAAAAGAAGTTATGGAAACTGTTGCTTCATACAATAAATAAACTTTTTAATCATTTATAAAAATACAAAGGCTTGCAAATATATTTATTTGTGAGCCTTTTTTATTGTATTATATCATTATTCTATATTCCCTAAAAATTACTATTTATATTTAATTATTATTTTATGTGTTAAATGTGTTGTAAATATATAAAGTGTAAACATAATTTAAAAATAATGTATAAAAATACATTATAAAAGGTTGTAATTAACTGAAATTTAGTGTATATGTATTAATATACAGTATACATCAATACTGTTATAGGAGTTATTAATGAAGAGCTTTCAAAAAACACTTTATTACAAAAAACTTATAAAGAACATATTAGATAATATAAAGGAGGACGATTATTTTTACAACAAAAAATCTAATTGGGAGGAGTGGGTTATAATGCGTGTTGATATTAAAAATGCTATAAGCAAGCTTGATGATATTGACACGACAGATTACAGTCCTGAAGTGTTGGACAGTATATTAGATATTTTAAAGGAGTATTGATATAATGTGCAATTTATGTCCTAAGTATGACACTTGTACAAAACTTTGTAATAATGTATTAAAGGAAATTAATAAAAGTTTGGGTACAAGGAGAATTAATTCAGATAGGGGAGACAGCAGAGAAAGTATTTTAACTAATGATGATTTAGATAATATACTTTACTCGAATGCTTTGACAGATACTGAGTACAGCAGAGTATCAAATTTAATAATAGCAATATTAACACCAAAACAAAAAAGGATAATGAAATTATTTTCAGAGGGTAAAACTCAAGAAGAATTAGCTAGTATGCTTAATGTAACACAATCAGCGGTATCTCAATATTTAACTGCAATAAAAAAAGAGATATCAAAACAATTTAATATAGTAATAAATAGTTAAGAGAAATCTTAAACCAAAAAGGGAGACACTCAATTAAGAATGCCTCCCTTAATATGGTTAATATTACAAAACTAATTGAATATTAATTATTGTAATAATCTAAGAGCACCTTGTGGTAACTGATTAGCTTGAGCAAGCATAGACAAGTTAGCTTGGTTAAGAATTTGATCTTTAGCAAGTTTAACTGATGCTTCAGCCATATCTGTATCACGGATTCTGCTTTCAGAAGCTTGCATGTTTTCGAATCCAACCATTAAACCTTGAGCTGTCATTTCTAATCTGTTCTGATAAGCACCTAAGTCAGATCTTTGTTTTAATACTTTAAGAAGAGCTTCGTCTACCATACCTATAACAGAGTTAGCTTTAGTTGGGCTAGATACACTGATGAATGTAGCGTTAACAGCTGGTCCAACTGGGTTTTTAAGTCCAAGAGCTTGGCTGTTCATAGTACCAATGTAAACGCGTTTTCTTTCATCCATGTTAGCACCAATGTGTAACCACATAGAAGCTGTAGGAGTGTTTTCTCCTGTAGATCTAGCGAATCTACCAGTTAACATGTTAAGTTTGTTGAATTGAGCTTGTGAAGCAACTCTGTCGATTTCATCTACTAATTGAGAAACTTCGATTTGTACATAAAGTCTGTCTTCATCAGTATAGATACCGTTAGCAGCTTGTATAGCTAATTCACGAATTCTTTGAAGAATGTTAGTAGTTTCTTCTAAGTATCCTTCAGTAGTTTGAATGAAAGATATACCATCTTGAGTGTTTCTTTCAGCCATACGTAAACCGCGGATTTGAGTTCTCATTTTTTCAGATACTGCTAATCCAGAAGCATCGTCTCCAGCTTGGTTTATTCTCATACCGCTAGAAATTTGAGCAGCGTCTTTTTTAAGATCTACTTGGCGGAATTTAAGAGTGCGTTGTGCGTTTATAGCGCTTATATTATTGTTGATAACCATATGGTTCCTCCATGAATTATTTGTATGTGTTCTTCCCTGAACACATAATTATTATCGGTTCTCGGTTATTAATTATTAATTTTTTTTTATAAAAATAAAAATTTTTTTCTTCAGTTTTATTTAAAAAAATACTCTAATATTATGTTAATGAAATTATGTTAATATTATTCT
>NZ_JAWLQI010000069.1:0-18446 GCF_036997785.1 Brachyspira pulli | reverse complement strand
CATACATCAGACATCAGACATCAGACATCAGACATCTATTAACAAATATGCAGATATTTTTCTGCCTGCATTTTTTATTGCATATTTTATTATTTATTGTTTTTAGAGGAGTATTTAATGAAAAAGTTTAACAGCATGCAGGTAAAACTGCCTGTTATTTTAAACATTGCAACAGTTGTTATATCTCTTTTTATAATAGTTTCTTTAATTGATCTGGCATCATCAGAAATTGATAATTATGCAAATCAATATATGATATCAACTGTAGACGGATGCAATAGTTATTTAGATATATCTATAGAAAATCAAATACTTCTTATGGAAAGTTACGCTTCTATGCCTGTAATGCTTGATTATATTCAAAACGGAAATAGAAATGTTTTCACTACTTTAACTCAAGTGCTTGATAATAATAAATATATAACAAATGCTTACATACTTTCAAGAAATTCAGAAATATTAGCATCATATACAGGAGATACAAATATAGGAGGAAGAATATCTGAAATATATCCTGATTTATGGAATATTTTTAAGCAGGAAAATAAGGTATCTATATCAGAAACCATATATGAGTCAGATATGAATAATGGTTTTATTCTTCCAATTATAGTTCCTATTTTAGATAATAATGATAATTATGCGGGTGCTATTATAGGTTTTATAGAATGGTCTTTAATAATGAGAGATAGTTTATATAGATTCGGCAATGATTTTTCGACAGAAAAAAGTATTTTTATAATGAATGATAATAGAGAAATTGTATACCATAATATAGCATCGGAGCTTAAGAAAACTATAAATCTTAATATCCCTTCAAATTCTTCTTCTGGTATTGTAAGATTTAATTATTTCAACACTGATAAATTTGTTTTCTATAAAAAAATGTCATCTATGCCATGGACCTCTGGAATCGGAATATCGGAAAGCCTGATTTATTCTGCCAATAGAAAAATGCTGTTAAGCGGAAGTATAATAGGTATCATAGGAATAGCCGCATCAGTTGTATTTTCTGTTTTCTATATAAGAAGAATCATAAGCCCTATAAAGAATATAGTTAAAGAAGCTAAAGAAATATCTCTTGGAAATTTGGCATCATCTTTTTATATACAATCCAGAAACGATGAGATAGGCGAATTATTAAATTCATTTAATGATATGAAGTCTAAATTTTCACAAATGATTAAGGAAATATTAATGTCTTCTGAAGAGATAGCAAATGCTGCAAATGAGCTTTATCAGGGAAGTGAAGACTTGGCAAAGAGAACGGAGTATCAGGCATCAAGTTTGGAAGAGACTGCTTCTTCTATGGAAGAGATGGCTTCTACTATAAAATCATCGGCACAGAACTCAGTAGACGGAAATAATGTTATGATATCTTCAAGAAATGCTGTTGCTGAAGGAGGAAGTGTTATAGCAGATACTGCTAAAATGATAGAGGAGGTTTATGAGTCCAGTGCTAAAATCAGAGACATTACTAAAGTTATAGAAAATATTGCTTTTCAGACTAATATACTTGCTTTAAATGCTTCAGTTGAGGCAGCCCGTGCAGGAGATCAAGGCAGAGGTTTTGCAGTAGTAGCAAGCGAGGTAAGAAATTTAGCACAAAACTCACAGGCTTCAGCTAAAGATATTACAGTGCTTATAGAAGATATTTACGAAAAAATAAATAAATCAGCAGAGATGGCAAGGCATTCTCAGGAAATTTTTACAGATATAGAAATGAAGATAGAAGAAACTTCAAAAATTATGAATGATATAAGTCAGACAGCTATAGAACAGGAAGCAGGAGTTGATCAAGTTAATGTTGCTGTAACAAAAATGGATAGTATAACTCAGCAAAATGCTGCTTTAGTAGAACAGTCCACTGCAGCTTCAAAATCTTTGCTTGATCAGGCTAATCATTTAGAGACTCTTGTAGCATTCTTTAAAGTGAAATAATATATTCATTATTTTCCAATTTAAAAAGGGTTTATTATACTTTCATAGGCTATAATAACCCTTTTTTTATTATTATATTACTTATTTAACATATTTATTGCTAAATATTTTTTTATAATTGACTTTTTTAAAATTAAAATTATACTATAATTCTTATAGTGTTTGGTTGTTTGTGTATATTAATTTTATTTTTATTTAAATAATTGATTTCTATTACCGTAACTTAATACTATAGTTTCTAAATTATTAGATAGAGAGGTTTGCAGAAATTTCTTATGAGAAAATTTAATAGTATAGTTTTTAAAATTCCCCTTATTGTCAATATAGTTATTGTTATATTATCATTTACAATAATATTTACTTCTATAAATATAGCAAGCAAAGCTATAAATAATGCTACATATTCAGGATTTTCTACTTCTGTAAATGGTTATTCTTCTTTGCTTGATACTATACTTAATGACCAATTAATTATTATGGACGCTTATTCAAGAATACCTACTATTATAGAATATATGCAGACAAGAAGTGGATATGTTAAAGATAGAGCTATAAGAACTATGATAAATTTACTTGATAATAATGATTACATAGTTACATTAGATTTAATAGATTTAAATGGAAGAGTAATAGAATCTTATAATGGAGATACTAAAAATTCAGGTTTGGACATGTTTGCAGCATATCCTCAATTGTGGAAAGAATTTGTTGATTCAGGTTATGATCATGCTACAAGTGATACAATATATGAATCTGATATAAATAATGGTTTTGTGCTTCCTATAGTGCATTCTGTATACAGTTTAGAAGGTCAGCTTATAGGAAGTTTTGTTGCTTTTGTAGACTGGTCAAGAATAATAAATGAAACATTGGCTGATACTAGAAGTGAATTTTCTGAAGATAAAAGTATATTTGTTTTAAATGAAGCAAATTTACAAGTTGTATATCATAATATTGATAGAACTTTAGGAACAGAGGCAAATTCTTCTTTGAAAACTCCAGCTGGTAAAGATTCAGGTTTATTTTCATATACTCATGAAGGCATAAAAAGAAGTGCATTTTTCAAAAGAATGAAATCTCAGCCTTGGTTTATGATGTGCGGTATCACTCAGAAACTATTGCATGCTGAAAGCAGAAAGATGACAATTATAGGTATAATATTAGGTATAGCTGGCATTATATTTTCTTCTTTAGTATCAGGTTTCTATATAGGAAGACTTATCAGACCTATAAGAGATATAGTAGATGAAGCTCATAAAATGGCAGAAGGTAATTTTATGTTTGCATCTAAATTAGATAAAAGAGATGATGAAATTGGTGAATTGTCACATTCTTTTGACACTATGAGAAATAGATTTGTAGAAGTAATTTCTGAGGTTCTTGCAGCTTCTTCTGAAATAGCTAATGCGGCCAATGAACTACATAAGGGTAGTGAGGATTTAGCACAAAGAACAGAATATCAGGCTTCAAGTTTGGAAGAAACAGCTAGTTCTATGGAAGAGATGGCATCTACAATAAAATCATCAGCACAGAATTCAGTTGATGGTAATAATGTAATGATAGCTTCAAGAAATGCTGTTATTGAAGGCGGAAGTGTAATTGCTAATACTACAAAAATGATAGAAGAAGTTTATGAAGCTAGTGCTAAGATAAAAGATATCACTAAAGTAATAGAAAATATAGCTTTCCAAACTAACATATTAGCTTTAAATGCTTCAGTAGAGGCAGCCAGAGCAGGCGATCAAGGTAGAGGTTTCGCAGTTGTAGCAAGCGAAGTAAGAAACTTAGCACAGAACTCACAATCATCAGCTAAAGACATTACTACTCTTATAGAAGATATTTATGAGAAAATCAATAAATCAGCTGAAATGGCTAGACATTCACAAGAGATATTTACAGATATAGAAGCTAAAATAGAAGAAACTTCTAAGATTATGAATGATATAAGTCAGACAGCTATAGAACAGGAATCAGGTGTTGATCAGGTTAATACAGCAGTAACAAAAATGGACAATATAACTCAGCAAAATGCTGCTTTAGTAGAACAGTCTACTGCAGCTTCAAGGTCTTTACTTGATCAAGCTAATCACTTAGAAGATATTATGAGTTTCTTTAAAGTTAAATAATATATTATTTAGTTAAATATAAAATTATTGGTTTTAGGTAACAATAACAATCTAAAGCCAATAATTTTTTATTAATTTCTTATCTTATAAAATCTTATCAAATTAAAACATCATATATTTTAAATTACATATAATACATATATAAAGTTTATTTTTTATATAACTGTTCACAAAATTATATAAAAAAAATTTGCAATTTAGATATATTCTAATATACTTATTATATCTTATAAATATGAAATTAAAGGAAATTGATATGATAAATGAAGAATTAAATGCCAAATTAGATCAGTTATATGCCGAAGGCAAACATCATGATATAGTAAAATTATTATTATCTATTCCAGAAAAAGAACAAGATGATGATATTAGAGGGCTTCTTGCTGTAGCTTATAATAACACAGGAAAGTTTGATTTAGCAATAGAAGTTTTAAACTCATTAAGTGAAGAAGTTAGAAATCATCATACTTGGTTTTATAAAACAGCTTATGCACATTTGGGAAAATGTGATGCTGATACTTCTACTAAATATATAGAGAGAGCTATATATACTCTTGAAATGAATAAGGATAATATAAGTATTGAAGAATATGATTACTATAATAATCTTTATAATAGATTTAAAGATGATATAAGAAAAGATGCATTTCAATATGAGGCTAATAGTGTAGATGCCAATAATGCAGATTCTATAATAAGTGATATATCATCAATACTTTCTAATGATATAGAAAATGAAATAATAGAAGGAAGCATAGTTATAAAAAAATGGAATATATTTATCAATGCTTATGTTGATACAGTAACAGATAAAAGTGCTGTTATAAATTATTATATATCAAGTCCTAATTGGGACAGAAATATATTTGAATGCTGTGCTAGTGCTGGAAAAGATACAAATACAGCTGCTGGTCTTGCTAATGGAAGTTTTGCCTATGGCATAATGACTGGAATAAAAGCTATGAATGAAGGAAAGATTCTTGATGAAGTAGAAACTGAATTTGCAGGAAAGACTCATAAATGGAAAGTATATACAAGCAATTTAGTAAATATTGGAAACAATTCTCAAAATCCAAAGAATGTTAATACATATTGGAATATGTTTAAAGATGATATATTAAAGCGTATAGGAAATCAGAAAATTTGTTATATAAAAATATATGGGGCAAAGGCTAGAGATAATTATTCTGTTGGCGAGTTGAGAATAAATGATGTAAACATACCTGAGCTTGCTAACAAAATGAATGAGTATGTAAAAACTTGGGGAGAAACAGATTTCCTTTCTGATAAGCAATTTTTCTTTTTAGTTCAAGATGATGAAACTTATACTCCTTATCCATACTCTAATGAAGAAATTCTAAATTTCGTTCAGCAATATGCGAATATAGTTTTAAATGCTGATGAAACAGAAGACTATTATGATAAACTAGGTGATTTAGCTGAAAACCTAACTAAAGATTATAGTCTTGCTTCAGATTTATTTTTATTCCTACCAGAAATTTGTGCTGATAATGAATTCTATAATGAGCTTCATTCAGGAGAGCTTGTTAATTTCCACTTTAAAACAAAGAATTGTTCAGTTTATAAAACTCAGCTTCATACATATCACTTACTTAATAATTATCTTTTTTCACTATTTAATAGTGGGGCATTTAATGGAAAAGAAAATGAGATATATGCTAAATTTATAAATATGAGTGCCGGATATAATATATATTCACAAATAAAGGCTGATTATGAAAAGAAAAATCAGAAGCTTGAAAATTTGGAAGTGAATATAAGCTTCAATGTAGATGATGATTATGAAATTAGATAAATAAATTTTTGAACACACGCTTTAATAATTAATAAATATAAATGAATCTTATTACTAATTAAATTTATATTTTTAATTTTATTAAGCGTGTGGTGTATGTATTTTTAAAGTTAAAAAAATCTTGGGTGGGCGTTAACATTTCTTTTTTAACAATAAAGAAATTAAAAATAGAAATTACAGAATACCTCAATATAAGATAAAGGGCGGGCAAATTAAAATAATACAAAATAGAAGTTTTATTAATATTCAAAATTATTTTTAATATATTCTTTTACTTCTATAAGATCATTAAACTTTTTATAAGATAATTCTTTTTCTTCTTCCATTGATAATAAAAGTAAATCAGGAATATAAAATCTTTTTTCTATATCAGCATTTTTAGCGGATAATAAACCATTTTTAGAATCTTCTAATATTATTACATTATTTTTATCAGCTTGAAAATGATTGCATGCATTGTTATATAAATCAGGATAAGGTTTAGGTTTTTCAACTTCATTTCCAGAAACTATATAATCAAATTTTTCTTTTAAATTTGTTCTCTCTAAATATAAATCAACTTTTCTTTTTATACTTGAACTTGCTATAGCTTTTTTTATACCATTTTCATTTAAAAAATCTAATAATTCCAAAGCACCTTTTTTTATATTAATACCATCTTCATTTACTATATTGAATGCTTCTTCAATTTGATTATTTATCATATCATAGAATATTTTTTCATTATCAATATTAGATATTTCCATTATAGTACTTTTTATAGAGCTTTCATTTGAACCAAGTATTTTACTGAAGAATAATTTCTCTACATCAATATCAATATTATAATTTTTGAAAGATTTTTTCCAAGCAGCTAAACTAATAGTTTCAGTATCAAGAAGTAATCCGTCCATATCAAATATTACTAAATCTAATTTATTCATATTTTATTCCAATAATTATACTTTGTTATATCTTATAATGATTTTATTAAAAAGTTTTTTAATTCATTTAAATAAGGATCATCAAAATTTATATATGGTGTCAAATCAAATTTTTCTATTTTTTGAATAGTATTTTTAAATCCAAATGCATGCATATAAGCATACACTTTTGATTTTTTTGCTGGAGTATTAATGTTTGGATTAGTGTTTTTAAGTCCGTTAATGCATTTTTCATAACTATCAAAACAATTTAAAACATCTTTACATATTGCTATTTTTTCTAATAATGTTTCTAAGTTTCCAGTATCTTTATTATTTGGAAATAAAAATATATTATCATCGTTAGAAATTTCAAATTGATTTTTTATATTATTAATTGAAGCATTATAATCAAGATCAGCATCAAATATTATCATATATTTACCATTTGTTTTTTTTATTTTATTTTTGTATTCGAATAATTTGTCTTTTCCGCCTACTTGTTCTATTTTATAATTACTTTCATTTTTTATATCACCATTATTTTTCAAATATTTTATATATAATTCTAAAAAATCTTTATCGCTGCTTCCTTCTACAAAAATAGTTATCATTATTAATCCCTCATTTCATTATCATTTTCTATAAAATGAGAAAAATTTTCTTGAGTATAATTTATTATATCAATATTATTTTCATTATTTATATATGTATTGTATACTGAAAGCATATCATTATAATTATTTTCATCTAAAATATTATTCAAAATCTCTAATAATTCTTTATTATGAGTTGTAACAAAAAATTGTAAACTATATTCTTTTGAGAGTGATAAAATATTTTCAAGTAAAATTTTTACACTTTCAAAATGCATGCCATTTTCTATTTCATCAATAATTATATATTTATTTCCAGCTACCATAGAAGCTATAATTTTTAGATATGTTTGGAAGCCTTTTCCCATAGATTTTATATTTATAGCATGTGTTAAATTAACTAATTCTACAGCAACTTTATTTTCTATAAATCTTATATCTTTTATTCTATTGTCAAATTTAGTATATAAAGATTTAAATTGTTCTTTTTTTTGATTATTTGACAATATATATTTTAAATTGCTTGATAAATCATAATCCATATAACTACTTATAAAATCGGTATTATCATTTATACCAAGATTTATATTATTAAATTTAATGTTTATCTTTTTATCTTTTTTAGTATATGATATTGAAGAATTATAAGTTATTCCATTATTTAAAATTTTATATGATAGGCTATTAATTTCAGAATTATATATTTCTTCTGTTGGATTATCAGATATTATAATTTCTCTTTCTTGTTTACATGGAGATATTTCAACTATATAATTATTATCATCAATTTGTGTATTAAGTATAATAGGTATATTTATATTATAATCATAGAATAATGACTCAAATATATCATCATCTTTAATAACATCTCTAAGATATGATAGTAATATTAAAGAATTAGCATTTTTAGTAATACCGCATGCTATTGCTTCTATTACTGATGTTTTTCCAGTATTTGCTTTACCTAGAAAAAAATTTATATTTTTAAGATTATCAATTGTTAAATGTTTAATTCCTCTGAAGTTTTTTATCTTTATATTATTTAACATTTTATATATTTATTCCTAAGTAATTAACTTAAAATGATTAGTTCACATTAAGTCCCTACTAATGATAGTAGGAACTTAATATGTTATAAATAATAATTATTTTATATTATTCTTCAACTTTCAAATGAAGCTCATCTAATTGATCAGCATCAACAGTAGAAGGACATCCGCTCATTAAACATTGACCTTTTTGAGTTTTAGGGAATGCTATAACTTCTCTTATGCTGTCTTGTTTTTGTAATAACATTATAACTCTGTCTATACCGAAAGCCATACCGCACATAGGAGGAGCACCATATTTTAAAGCGTCAAGTAAGAATCCGAATCTTAATTTTGCTTTTTCTTCATCTATACCTAAAAGTTTAAATATTATAGCTTGTATCTTGCTGTCATAAATACGCTGACCGCCGCCGCCTATTTCGTTTCCGTTTAATACTAAGTCGTAAGTATCACTTCTTACTTTAAGAGGTTCGCTTTCAAGTATAGCAACATCTTCAGGTACAGGAGCAGTAAATGGGTGGTGAGTAGCTGATATTCTCTTTTCTTTATGATCATATTCAAATAATGGAAATTCTACTACCCATAAGAAATTCAATTTATCTTTATCTATTAAATTTAATTTCTCAGCAACTCTTAATCTTAAATTACCTAAAGCATCATAAGTAACTTTTGGAGTATCAGCAACAAAGAATAATAAGTCGCCTTTTTCTGCTTTTGTAACTTCTAAAATTTTCTTTTGATTTTCTTCAGAGAAGAATTTAACAATGTTAGATTCAAGTCCGTTTTCAGTAACTCTCATCCAAGCAAGACCTTTAGCACCAAATATACCAACATATTTAGTAAAGTCATCAATATCTTTTCTGCTTAATTTATCAACACCGCCTTTAGCATTTAAACATCTTATTATAAATTTGTTGTCTAAAGCATTTTTGAATACTGCAAAATCACAGCCTCTAACAGCATCTTCAACATTTATAAGTTTTAATTCAAATCTAGTATCAGGCTTATCGCTTCCGTACATTTCCATAGCATCATAATAATTTAATCTAGGGAATGGAGTAGGAATATCTATTCCGTAAACATCTTTAACTATATTAGCAGTAACACTTTCCATAATAGATAAGAATTCATCAGTATTAAGGAAAGAAGTTTCAATATCAACTTGAGTAAATTCAGGCTGTCTGTCAGCTCTTAAGTCCTCATCACGGAAACATTTAGCAACTTGATAGTATCTTTCAAAACCGCCTATCATAAGTATTTGTTTGAATATTTGAGGAGATTGAGGCAATGCATAGAAATCTCCAGCATTTAATCTTGAAGGAACTAAGAAGTCTCTTGCACCTTCAGGAGTACTTTTATTTAATATAGGAGTTTCAACATCTATAAAACCATTATCAGCTAAATGTTTTCTGAAAGCATTAGTGATTTGGAATCTTTTGTATAAGTTGTTGAATACTTTAGTTCTTCTTAAATCTAAGTATCTGTATTTTAATCTTATATCTTCACCAGTATCAATATCATCTTCAAGTAAGAAAGGAGGAGTTTCAGAAGTATTAAGAAGCTCCATTTTTTCAACCATAACCTCAATTTCACCAGTAGGGATTTTAGGGTTAACCATTTCAGGACTTCTAGCTCTTACTTTACCTTCAACACTGATAACATATTCGCTTCTTAAATCTTGAGCGTCATTATGTGCTTCTTTGCTGATTTCAGGGTTGAATACAATTTGTACAAAACCTGTTCTGTCTCTTAAATCTACGAATATTACTCCGCCATGATCTCTTCTTCTTAAGACCCAACCAGCTAGTTTTACTTCTTTGCCGATATCGTCTTTTGTTAATATTCCATTATAGGCACTTTTAAAACGCATATTAGTTCCTCTTAAAAAAATTATTTATTTGATTATTAAAAAATAAGTTATATTTCTTTTAATTTGAATAAACATAATTATTATATTATATATAGGTATAAAAATCAATAATCAAAATTAAATATATTCTTTATAATTATATCAGTAACCCCGCCCTTTATCTTTATGAAATTATAATTAGTATTGAGATGTAATTTTCTTTAATGCCAAAATTAAAAAAGCATGCCCGCCCAAGATTTTATTAAATTTGGAATTTACTTTAACGCACGGTGAATGCATATTAATTAAGGATGAAATTAATATTATAATTTGATTATAATAAATGCTTTGTTTACCGTGCGGCGTAGTAGGCGTTTAAGATATATGTTTTATCCCTTCTTCTAATATCTGCATAACTAATAAAGTTTCTTCTTCTTTAACGATAGGTTCCTTTCCTAGAATTATACTGTCATATAAGGCATCATATACCCTTCCATAATCTCCATCTATAGTAGGAACTTTTTCTTCATATATAGAGCCGTTGCTGTCAATATAAGTTATTGTTCCATAATGCTCTAAATTGTCTTTTCCAAAATCAGTATTAGTTGGCATGTAAAACATTTTTAAATGCTCTTCCTGCCTGTCCGGAGTTTCTTTTATGAACATTCCTTTTTTACCGTATACTATGAAACTTGGCCTTTTTTTGATTCTGAAATAACTTGATTTTATTGATACTTTCAGATTGCTGTAAAAGAGATCTAAATCAAAATAATCATTCATTTTATTGTTTCCCAAAAGACATCTGACATCATATACTATTTTATCCGGCTTTCCAAAAAAAGAAATTGCTTGATCCACAGTATGACTGGCATGCCCATATAAATAACTTTCAAGAGGTTCAAATCGTGTAGAGTGTTCAGGAACTTCCGGCCTGTAATAATCAAAATGCATCTCAACTTCTATTATATCACCTAGCTTTCTGCTTTTAATAACTTCTTTTACTGTGAGAAAATCAGAATCGTATCTTCTGTTTTGATAGCATTGAAGCAGAAGATTTTTTTCTTTGGCATATTCAAATATTTCCTTTGCCTGATTAAAGTCAATCATAAAAGGTTTTTCAACAAGTACATTTTTTCCATTGTCTAAAGCCATTTTAGCATATTGATAATGAAGTTCAGGTTTTGTGCATATTACCACTAAATTAATTTCTTTATCGTTTAATATATCATCTATGTTTGATGTGTATTTTATACCTTCAATTTTTTCCCATTTTGAATTTGATACATTAGGAGAATAAATAGTCTTTACTTTTAATTTGTCTTTTCTTTTTAATACAAAAGGTAAATGATATCTATTTGTACTTTTGCCATTTGCAATGTATGCTATGTTTAACATTTTTCACTCCATATAAAAATATAATAAAATTATAAGATAAAAAAAGATGCTGCCCTATAAAAGAACAGCACCTTTATAAATGTGTTTATAAGAACGGATAATTATTTTATATCTTTGTAAGGTGATTTTCCAGTATATTTAGGAGCATAATCTCCGCTTGCTTGACCATCAGTATAGAATTTCTCTAAAGTAACAGTACCGTCATCATTAACTTTACCTATAGGGTCATACTGCCAGAATTTTTTAGGTTCAAAAGTTTCTTGTTGATCTGTAGTACCATATTTTCCTGTTTTTCCAGATTCAGCAGATATCCAACCTGTAGGTGCCTGATTACCATATTCATCTTTCCAGTATTCAGGTACAGCATAAGGGAATACATATCCAGTTTTTGTATCAACAGCTATTAAGAAATTATCAACATCAGAAATAATAACTTTACCTATATATCTATAGAAGTAGAATTGATTTTCTATTTCATTATCATTTTTTCTTTTGAATGGATATACCTCTGTAAGCATATATTTTTAATTCACTTATAGGAGCTGGTATAGGACTTCCCATAAAACTTCCTGTGTTTGTACTTTCTCCATCTGGTGCTTTATAAATATAACAAGTATTAGTTGTATCAGTACCTTGTGCCCAAGTTCTTGTATAAGGTATTTGCTCTCCAGCATTATTTGTTGTAATACCATTATCTTTTATAAATTGGAATGTTGGTACAGTATCTATATCTGTTATAAATTTTAAGAATACTTCATCAAAATTAACAGATGTTTGAGGAAGATCTGGAGTAGTTCCTCCGTTATTTGGATCATTTGGGTTGTTTTTTGAACATGATATAATCATTATCATAGACAAAATTAAAATAGATAGTTTTTTAATCATAATTTCTCTCCTACATTTTTTCAAGATTGTAGATTATTATTAAATAATTTCAAGAAACTATATATATTAAAAAATAAAAAAAATAAACAGTTTTTAAAAAATGTCTTTATTTCAATTTTTATTATAATACATATTGAACATATTTATCTATTTATACATTTTTTACAAACAAAAAGACTATATTTTTATCAATTACTACATTTTTTATATTGAGTTTTTATTTATGTTATTTTAATATGTTTTGCATTAAAGAAAAATAAAAACGGAGTGAAGTAAAATGAAAAAAATAAGTATTTTATTAAGTGTAATGTTATTAGCTTTTGCAGTTTCATGCTCAAGCCCAAACAAACCAGAAGATAATACAGAAACTAAGGGAATTGCTTTATCAGAAAGAGCAGGAAAATACACAGGAACAATTTCTAATTTAGGTAATATGTCATTGGAAATGGTTCTTGATAATAAAGGAAGTTTGACATCATTAAAAGTTAATGGTGATGAAAGTTTAGATCCAAATAATCCTATAAAAATATCAGATGACCCTAATTCACAAGAAACAGTTTTCGACCCTTTCAATGCTACTATTAAACTTGGAGGCAATCCTGCAAGTGCTCAAGTACAAATAAGATTTCAATCTGGAACAGATAAAACTGCAGGTGCTTTAGCTGATATAGATATATTTCCAGAGGGTAAATTTGAACCAAGCTTAAAAGATATTAGTTTAACTTATCAAGCTAATTAATTTGATTTTATATTATGAAGAACATACTATATCTGTTGATAATTATATTTTTATGCTCCTGCATGAATCCTTTTGATGCAAGAAAAAGATATTATTATAATAATTCTACTTCAAATAATAAAAAGGTAAATCCAGATTATCCTGATTTAGATATGCCTTCATATGATAGTAATGATAAAACCGATCCTTTCAATAGTACAGAGGATTGGAATAGAATTGACTATAAATTTAATGGAAAGGAACTGTATAACTATTTTATGAAAATAAGTTTTGATGTTCATACAGTTCCTACATATTCCTTTTTTATTCCTAATGACGGCAGAAAATGGAGAAAAATTAAGGGAAGCCATTTTGATGAATATACATTTAATGCCAGTAGAGACGGGAATACAACCGAAGCTCCTTTGGGAGATAAACCATTAGTTATAGATATAAAACCTATGACAGTTCATCGTTATGGAAAAAATCCTTTGGTACAATATGATGGCGTTTACAATTCTTCTGAAAGAATAGATAGATTTTTCTTCATTAGAGCAGAAGGAAATGCAATAGTTGAATTAGACAATTATCTTATCGCTATAGATACATACAGTAAATTTATATTCGCTTATGCTAAAATTACAGATTATACTGATGTATTTGGACAGCTGCTTCCTACTGAATTTCAGGCTATAGAGCGTTATCATTTAGGGTATAAATTTTACGAGTATGATCCTATAGGTTTTATTGATGGAAATAAAAACATCATTCTTTATCAAGTATATGCTTATGATATGACCGCAAACTCATCTGAATATGTGCCAAGATATACAGGTACAGATGGTAATGCGGCAAGACCAATTGATAAAACTACAACTGGTCATTCACCTTATGCTACAGAGCCCGCTAAAAAATAATAGAGAATTTTTAAGCCTGCCTTTCCGAACTGTTATTTAATATTCTTCTTATTTATATAAGAATCTTTTTATTTTCTTTGTAGGATTTTTTATAAATTCTTCTTTTTGTATAGTGAATCCTGATATCCTTCCAAATTCCGGAAGCACCTTATTAATTTCTATTCTGTTATTTTCCATAAGTTTATTAATATCTTCTTCACTTAAATTTTCAGCTTTTACTCTTTCATTATCTAAATATATTAAAGCATGCAATTTATTATCTCTTTGAAGAACCAAAGATTCTGATATATAAGGCATAGTATTCAATTTACTTTCTATTTCTTCAGGATAAATATTTTGTCCACTGGCACCAAGAAGCATATTTTTACTTCTTCCTCTTATAAATATTCTATTGTCTTTGCCAAGTACTCCTAAATCGCCGGTTCTAAGCCAGCCGTCTTTAGAAAGAACATCTGCAGTGGCTTTAGGGTTCTTATAATATCCAAGCATGACATTTTCACCCTTAACCATTATTTCTCCAACTTCGCCTTCATTCTTAGCATCAATTTTTATTTCTAATGTGTCTATTATGCAGCCGCAGCTTCTTGCTTCATGTTTATTCCAAGGCCCATAACTTATTAGAGGTCCGCATTCTGTCATACCATAACCAACAGTAAATTTAAATCCTATATCCATAAGGAATTTTTCTACATCAGCATTTAAAGCACTTCCTCCTATTATAACCTCATGGAAATTGCCGCCAAATGACTGTGTTAAACTATCTCTTATTTTTGATTTCAATATAGATGATACAATAGGCAATTTTAATAATTTTGAAATTAGAGGCTTGTTTATAGTAGGCAGTATTTTTTTAAGATAAATTTTTTCTATGATAAGCGGAACCATAAGTATAAGATTAGGCTTCACTTCATCAAAAGCCTTTAATAATATATTTGGGCTAGGTATAGCATTGAGCATATATATACATGCTCCCTTTGAAAATGGGAAAAGAAAATCAAATAAACAGCCGAATACATGTGCTAATGGCAAAAATGAAAGTATATGGTCATTAGACTTGATAGGCATATTATTAATTGCAAATCTTATATTAGCAGCAAGTGAATTATGATTGAGCATAACTCCTTTACTGAATCCTGTAGTTCCTGATGTGTATATAATAGTAGCTAGGGTTTCATTTTCAAATATTGTGAGATGAAAATTTTCTTTGCTGAAATCTTCTAGTTTTATATCATTAAATATATTATCTTTTTTTATTTCTTTTTTATTATCTTGATTTTCTTTATTATCTTCATTATTTTTTATAATTACTGTATCCAAAGTATCTAAGTAGAATGCTTTATTTAGAGATTCTATAGTTTTTGGTTCTATTCCATTAATAATATGCTTATCTGCAAAAAGGAATTTAGATCCTGAATCTTTAAGTATAGAAGCTATATCTTCTTTAGAGAAATCAACTAATATAGGTACTATAACAGCACCATAACTTACTACTGATAAATATATTAAAGCCCAATTAACAGAATTGCTTCCACATAGAGCTATTTTTTCGCCTTTATGTATATCAAGTTTTTTAAAAGCTATATGTATTTTTAAAATATTTTCTGCTACATCAGAGTATTTTAATATCTTATCTGTACCATAATCAGCCAGTGCATTTATATCCCAGTTTTCTTTTATAGTGTTTTGAATATAGTCGCTTAGTCTTTCTCTAATCATGAGTCCTCTCCTATGTAATTGTGATATATATTATAGTAATTTTAAAAAATATTAGCAACATATCTAAACATAAAAACTGCATGGCATATATTAGATATTATTAGAAGGAAATAAAATAATGGTAAGAATAATTTATATCTTTTATTGGCATCATACATAGCAAGTCTGTAAAATACCATAGCTATAGTTAAGAGTAAGAATCCAGTTAAATAAAGTATGGCACCGTATTCTCCAACTGCTGCTGATATTTTTGATATTGCTATAAGCCAAACCCAGTTTAATATTAAATAATAAATAGTTTCACTAAAACCGCTCCATCTATATCCAAATATGCTTCTCAATATGATAGCCAATACACAAAGTCCGGTAATTATTCCAAAGAAACTCCAACCCCAACCGTTTTTTAATGATATTAAACAAGGAGGGATATAAACTCCCCATATCATCATAATAAAAAATGCATGTGATAATATATAAAAGACTTTTTTAGCTTTATTATTAAATGGGAAAAAATGGTATATTGAATTTATTATATAAAATATAATTAGAAAACTTGAATAGAGTGAAAAAGAAGTTATCTCTCTAGCTGTATTTGAATTAATGATTAAAAGAACCAAAACAACTACAGATAAACTCGCACATATTATACAAATTATAGCACTTATTATTGATACTGATGTTTTGATTTTATTATTAATTTTTATTATACTATTCATAATAGAATATATTAAACCTTATTAATAATAAAGTAAATGGTTATTTGTAACTATTTTTATCAATTATTAATTTATTCGTTTCTATTTTTTTTATTCAGATATTTTGTGAGCAAAGTTTTTATTCTGTCATATTTAAAACCTTTTCTCATTAAGGCTTTGATAATATAATCTTCCTTTCTCTCTTTATGTTCATACACTCTATAATATTTTACTATAGCTTGTTTCAATGCTTTATCATCGCTTTTCTCGCTTATAGAGTTTTGAACTCTTTCTATTAATGAAGATTTTATTTTACATTTCTTAAGATAATCTATGATATGTCTTTTGCTTTTGCCTTTAAGTTTTAAACTATTTACAGCAACTTTTACAAATCTTTTATCATCTATTAAATCATATTCTTTACAGTATGAAACGGCATATCTTATAAATCTTTTTTTATGGCCTTTTTTAAGCATTTTATCTTTGAGCATGCCTTCACTTATAAAGCCTCTTTTTAATATAGATACTGCTGTTTTTCTTGCGGCAGATTCAAAGGCTTTATTTCTTATATGAGGAATTTCTTCGTATTCAAGTTCCATTCCTTCATATATATCTAATTCATAAAGTCCGTTTTTAGGTATAGTAAATACATCTCCGCCTGACACTTTGATATATATTTTATCACCTTTTAATTTCATTTTTAAAATAACCATAATTCAATACTATAATAATATTCTCACTTTTTCAAGTGTTATTTTTTATATGATAAAATAAAATCTATATCTTCTTGTTTTAAACAATGTTTAGGTATGATTATTGCTGACATTTCATCTGTATAAATAAACAAAGATTTAGCACTTGCGTCTATATTTTTTATATCATCTTTATTGAAAGAGCTTGTTCCTCTGTCTTCTTTAAATACTACTTTATCATCATAAATTGTTAATTCTTTATCTCCGAATACTTTATCCAATTTCCCGCTTCTTACATATTCTTTTACTTTCTTGGCTATTTTTATTTCTATACGTTTTCTATATGTTAATATTTGCAAAATAGAAAAAGCTGAAACTAATACAGCCATTATTATTATTAGCAAGGCATTATCTCTGAAATATACAGCCATTGATACGAATATAATAATATATAAAACTACTAATATAATTATTGTTTTTTTTATTGAGGCAGTCATTTTAGAATTGATTTTTAAATAATGTAATTGAAAGTCTATAAAGTCATCTTCTACTAATTTATAATTGTATTCTTTTTTCATATTGTACCTATATTATTTTTATTTTTTATTAGTATAGTATAAGTATATTTTTTTTCAAGTGCGGTTCATATTTGTTTTTCCTCAATATATTATTTAGAAACCCCGCCCTTTAAAATTTTTTATTTTTATTTAAATTATTGTTTTAATTATCCTTGTTACAAAAATAAAAAAAGCATGCCCGCCCAAGTGGGATTTAGAAATTTGAATCTCTAAACCGCACGGTGAATGTATTTTAATAATAAAAAAAAATTGTATTGCTGAACTTATTATATTTAATGTTGCATTTACCGTGCGTTAAAAGAATTATAAATTTAATTAACATTTAGGGTGGGTGTGCTTTTTCTAAAAAAACAAAAAAGTTAATTAAAATAATAATTGTAAAATTAATTAATAAAGAATAATGGGTGGGGTTTAGAATTCGCTTTAATGAAAAATTATAATAAAATACTATATTGAAAAACAATAACAAATTGAGTATAATATATTAACACACTATTAAAAACACTATAAATTAAAAAACTTTAAAAATTGTCTAAAATATCATTATTAATAATATAACTATATTTTTTGC
>NZ_JAWLQI010000068.1:0-18650 GCF_036997785.1 Brachyspira pulli | reverse complement strand
ACTGCGTACTTCGTAATGGCAAAGCCCTGCAGATATTAAAAATTCAAAAAAACTATTTATGACAAAATATAATTGTTTAGGTATATACTAAAATGTTTTTAGTATTTATTAAATAAATTCTATACAAAATATATAAATTGAATTAAAAATCATTTCATTATAATATTATCAATAAAATAAAAGGACTTCATTATCATGACCGTAGAAGAAATTAATGCTTTTGTAGAAAAAAATTATAATAAAAAATTTGATAAAACTACTTCATTTATAGACGATTCAATAATATCTAATGTCCTTATCAAAGATAAAACTAATTATGTAGATGCTAAAGTAATTAGATATATTATAGGTGAATATTTAGATATAAAAGAAGCTTACAGATTGAGAAATGCTGATTTAATAGGTAATGCTTTAGATACAGAAAGTTTTGATAAAGCATTAGAGGATATATATAATATTTGGAATTGCGACAACAAAACAAAAGGAATACTTTATCCTTACTGCATATTTGGAAACAGTATTCAGCTTGAAAGAGTTTATAATAAGGCTAAAGACGTTGCAAGTAATAGGGCTAAATTGGCATGCTTTATGCTTGAAGCTCTTGCATTAAGTGCCAATAAAAAGGCTTTAGCTTTTGTATATGAAGCCTCAAGAAAATTCAAACAAACAAGTGTAAGAAATACATGTTCTGGAATTTTGAATGATATAACTAGAAGACTTCAAATTACAAAAGAAGCATTTGCAGATAGAATTATACCAGACTTTGATTTTAATAAAGACGGCATTAGAATAATAGAAAGCGAAGGTAAAAAATTCAAAATAACATTGAAATCAGATTTTACTATATCAATATTTGATGAAATAAAAAATAAAGAATATAAAACATTGCCTAAAGATTTTCCGGAGATTCCAAAAAAAGAATTATCAAAATTAAAAAGCGAAATAAATAAAGTATTAAAACTACAAACAGAGCGTTTACAATTAATATTTATGGACGCTAGGAAATGGACTTTAACAGAATGGAAAGAAATATTTTTTGAGAATCCTTTAATGAAAGCATTCGCTGTTAAGCTTATATGGGGAGTATATGACAAAGACAATAAATTAATAGAAACTTTCAGATATATGGAAGATGGTTCTTTCAATAATTCTGAAGATGAAGAAATACAAATAAAAGATGATGCCCTTATAACTTTAGTAAGCCCAATAGAAATTGAAAAATCCTTAATAGAAAAATGGAGAGATCAGCTTGCCGATTATGATATAGTTCAGCCTTTCAATCAGCTTTCATTAGAAACAAAAGATGAGTTAATTGAAAAAATTCCTTCAAAAACTACAGTAGGATCAATAAGAGGTGCTGTATCAAAATTAGGTTTAGAAAAAGATGACGGCGACGGAGGATTCGTTAATTATTATTTACTTCATGATTCATACAATAAAGCTAATGTATATATACATGTATCAAATATTTATTACGGAGCTTCCAATTCAGATGAAACAGAAATAAAAATAAAATTTGAAGACGCTGACGAAAGATTTGAATACGGAGCTTATCTTATACTATCATCTTATTTGAAATAGTAAAATTAATAATAAAATTCATTTAATTATTTAATGCTTGATATTAAAACAAAATATAATATAATGTAATGCTTTTTAATTATAATTGTATTTGGGAAACGTATGAATAAACATGATAAAAAAATTGATGTATTTGAAAATTATCCTGTATATAAAGCATTAATAACATTAGCACTTCCAACTATATTAGGCATGCTTGTCAATGTATTCTATAATATGGTTGATACTTTCTTTGTAGGAAAAACTAATGATCCTAATCAGGTAGCTGCTGTTTCTCTTACTATGCCTATATATTTGGTGCTTATGTCTTTCGGTTCTATATATGGTATTGGAGGAGCTTCGTATATATCTAGGAGCTTGGGAGCTAAAGATTATCATAAAGCTAAACAGGTTTCTGCATTTGCATTTTATGCAAGTGTTATTACTGGTATAGTATGTATGGCTGTATTTTTAATATTTTTAAAACAGATATTAAAATTATCAGGAGCAAGTCCTTATACATATAAATACGCTTCAGATTATTTACTTATAGTGGCATTCGGAGCTGTATTTGTAGTTTGTCAAATGTCATTGGGTCAAATAGTACGTTCTGAAGGAGCTTCAAAAGAGGCTATGATTGGAATGATGCTTGGAACTATTATAAATATTATATTAGATCCTATTATGATACTTTATATGAATATGGGTGTTGCTGGTGCTGCTTTAGCTACTATCATAGGAAATGCATGCTCTACTTTTTATTATATATGGCATATAGCTAGAAAAAGTACTTTCTTATCTATAAATATAAAAGAGTTCTCATTATCAAATGATATACTTAATAATGTTTTTTCTATTGGCTTTCCTGTGTTTATGAATAATGTTCTTATCAGTATAGCTAATATTTTAATAAATAATTTCGCCTCAAAATATAATGATAATGTTGTTGCTGGGCTTGGTGTTTCACAAAGAATATTTACTCTTGTACTTTTAGTTTTTATAGGATTAGGACAAGGGATTCAGCCTTTTATAGGATATAATTTCGCTTCTAAAAATTATAAAAGAATGAATGCCTCAATAAAATTATCCTGTCTATTTAGTTTTGTAGCTGGTACTATATTTCTAATTATAGCTTTGATATTTTCTGAAGAATTGGTACAAATATTTATTAAAAATGATGAAGTTATAGAATATGGTTCTAAGTTTTTAATAGCAGCATATTCAGTGGCTCCTATTATAGGATTTCAATTTGTATTTATATCAACATTTCAGGCACTTGGAAAAGCATTGCCTTCTTTAGTACTTTCTATATGCAGACAAGGGCTTGCCTTTGTACCTGCCATATATTTAGGAACAAAATTTTTTGGAATAAACGGCATAATATGGGCACAGCCTATAGCTGATGTGGCTTCTATATTATTAGCTGCTATAATGTACATATACATTTATAGAAATGCTAAGAAAAAACAAATGATATCATAATCTTTATAACAGAGGATATGCTTATAAAGGTTATAAGTCTAATCAGCACTTGGGCGGGCGTATCTTTTCAATATTTCTTTTTAAGAATAATGAAGTTATAATTTTTAATTAAAATAAAAAACTTTAAAGGGCGGGATATGTAAATAAGTTTTAAAGCTTTATTTAAAACCCTACCCTATTTCTTTAAAATTCTTTCATGCTATTTTTTATTTATTTTTTCTTTTCAATTTTTTACTGTTATTTTAACACCCACCCAAGTTGTTTTTTACTTTGCTGTTTATACACCGCACGCAGAATAAAATTTTCAACTTAGAGTTATTAATAATTTAAATTCAATTATATATCAAGCTTCATTAACCGTGCGTTAAAATAATTTTTAAATTATATTTTAATTAATATTTAAATTATTTAATAAGAAAATTTTAATCTTTTATCCTCTTTAAAACTCTTTCTTGACGGGTTGCCTTCTGCCCTATATATATTTTTATCCTTTATAGAATATATGCTTGACCAAATAGTATCAATTTCATCTTTCTTATCATACTGACATATAAAACCATATTTGCCTGATAATAATTCTTTTGAAAAATCTAAATTATATTTATTGTTTTTAAAAGCATTTTCCAATGTATTATATCTTTCATGAGAATGCACATTATCTTCTAAATCCGTTTGATAAACTCTCATACATTCACTTGTAAAATGATTGGAAGTAAATACATAATCATTTTTTATTATATGTTTTTTATCACAATTGCATTCAACTAATACTATATTAGAATTTCTATCTGCTATAATAATATTTTGTGCTGATGATATAGGCACTTCTTCTAAAAAAGATAAAGCTTCATTCACATCATTACATTTTTCTAATATGTATCTCACAATCATGCCGGCATTAAAACCATAATTTATTTTTACAGGATATACAAAAGTCAAAGCACAGGCAAGACCTTTTTCATTAATACCATCTTCCATTTCAATGAATGCTGTTGTATTTGCTATAAATGAATATGAATCATTTAATTTATAATATACACTATCACAATACTTTTCTATGCCTTTTATAAAATCACTGTTTTTTGCTAAAATAATATCATCATCAGTTTTAAATGCAAAAGAAGAACATTTATTTTCAAATGTAAAAGCATATATCGTAAATAAAAAATCTGCTATATCTTTATAATTCGTTTTTATATTATTGCTGCTTAATCCATCAGCCATTCCTTTTATTTCTTCTATTATTTCATGAAAAAATTCTTTATATATTGGTATGCATTTTGCAGAAAAGTCTTGACGCTCTTTTGATATTTTTATTTTATCCAAAGGGTTTATATTGTTTTTAGAAAGTATACTTCCATATTTGAAACCTGCCTCATAATGACTTCCTTTAAATCTTGAATGATACATGCTATCCTCCAAAAGTTGACTTTACAAAAGGCTAGCATAATAAAAATTTAAAGTAAATATGAATAAAAAATTTTTTCTAAGGATATTGCAATAAAAAAGGAGAGCCATAAAAAATAGCCCTCCTTTTTTTCAGTATTTTTCATAAACAATCATTGAATATTAATCATCAAATTTTTGTCCCATTAATTGTCCATTAGCTGATATAAATAATTCCATAAAGTTATTTAATTTTACTTTATAATTGCCCCATTCTTTTTCAACATCTATTACAGCAGCCTCTGGATAACTATTCTGTATTGTATTTGCTACTTTTTGAGGTAAAGCAGAAAGAGGTACACCATTATACTCACCGTCTATACTATGCCAATCGCCATTCATTAAAAAGTCTATTGAAGCACCATTTGATAATTTAACTTCAAATTTTCTTCCATCTCTCTCTACCTTCCATATCTGAGCATCAGGATATAATTGAGATATCAAACTTTGTGATTTCTGAGGAAGTGAAGAAGCTGGAACCAACCAATCAGCAAAAGCAGATGAAGTAGAAACTACTGTTAAAGTTATTAATAAAGCAAATAATTTTTTTGTCATAATAAATCTCCTTTAATTTTGTTGTTTGTTACTGTAAATTATCTTTACAATTATAAGTATAGACTAAACACAGTTTTTGTCAATATATTTTACATTAAATTTACAATAATTTTACCTAAAATATAGATTTATAATAGTTTTTACAATACGTTTAATACATATCGCCGTAAAGAATATAAAAATTTATAGATTTTGTAAATATATTTTACTTAATATTACTAATTATAGTGGGATTAGCTCAAACTATCATTGAAATTTTATCATATACAATAATAAAACATAAAAAATAAAACTTCATATAAAAGTAAGAAATTATATTAAAAAAAATTAGATTTTCATAGATAATTTTCCTAGACTACACCTATAAAATAAAAAAACTTTAGGAGTACACAAAATGAAAAGATTTTTATTAACGGCAGTGGTTATTTTTGGGTTGGCATGCAGTTCAGTATTTGGTATGTATGGGCTGATAACACTTGGCTATTTTTCCTTATTCATGAAAATCAGTTAAGAGCTAGAATGAATCAATTAGGATTCACATTAGGAAACGGTACTATAAAAGGTACTTTCGGCTTTAAAGCAAATACTGGATTAACTGGAGAGATATTTACAACAAAAAATAAGAAGAATTTAGAAGCTACTATATCAGGCGGTATAGGATATACTGGAGACGGTTTTGGAGTTGGTGTAGGATACAATTATACTTATAATAATGCACAAGAAGGAACAGTAGATGCACATACTCCAGTAGTAGTATTCAATGCTGTTAATAATAATTTAAGAGTGGCAATACCTGTAAGCATAAGTAAAAAAGATGATGTAGGAAATGGAAAAACTGATTATTTCGGTTTAAGCATACCTGCACAAGTAAGATATTATACTGGAATAGATGCTTTCAACTATATAAGATTTGAATTCAATTATGGTCAAAATTCATATAAACAAGCTAATGTTAATTATTCAGCAAAAAATCTTAGCTTCCAATTAAGACTTCATTTCTTAAATACTATAATAGACAATGTAGTGGTTAATCCATTCTTAAGAATAGACTTTGCTTCTGCTTTAGATGCTAAAGGAAAAGCTGTTATAGACAGTAGTTTAACATCTGATATAAAGGCTTGGACTGTAATAGGTTTGCAAGAAGCAAGTGCATGTCAAGATGCTTATGACAGAAACCCTTATGATTTAAGAATATTACCTAGTATATCTTTAAGTGTTAATACTGATATAGTAAACTTTATATTTGAACCTGGTATAGGATACAGAGTTGAAGATGACGGAATAAAAGGAAGCAAACTTGTACACAGTTTATATTGGTCTGCTTATGGAGAAGTTTATGTAAGACCTATAGAGGCTTTAGAATGGTACTTTGAAATGGATGTAAACAATGGAGTTCCTAAAATACAATCACAAGTTACAGGATTACCTATAGCATTTGGTGCTAACAGTGGTGTAACTTGGTATTTACCTTCTTTGAATCCTAATAGTGCTCAATAAAACATTATTGTTATAAAATAAAAGGGTATGGAAATCATTTTTCTATACCCTATTTTTATGCCGCACGGTGAGCAGATTTTTAAATATAATTAAAATTGTATTATTAATCGATTTATATTCCTATTTTAATTTAGCGTGCGTTTTATGCATTCTAAATTTAAAAAAATCTTGGGTGGGCAGCTAAAATAACAGTAGAAATAAAAAAGAAAAATAATACAAAAATGAGAGAAAAAGATTGAAAGCCTAAAGGGCGGGTAAATGTAATTAGGTTTTAAAACTTAATTACAATCCCACCCATTATTCTTTATTAATTTCATTTGTAATTTTAGCCTTTCTTTCTTTTTTTGCTTAAACAGGATTTAAAAACCCATAGTGTTATTTAAATTTTTAGCCTACACACCACACGATAATAAAAAACTAGTTAATAACATAAATTGAATTATTAACTAGTATAAACTTTTTAATATTTTAAAGTTATTAAAGACAAATCAATTATACTTCTTTAATTTTTACTCGTTAAATTTTGATTAAAGAAATCAGCTAATTTGTCAAAAGGTATTAAATCAGTTCTATCATAAAGATCAACATGATTAGCATTAGGTATTATTATTAATTCTTTAGGTTCCTTTGCTTTTTCGTATGCATCTTCACTGAAATATCTTGAATGAGCTTTTTCTCCTGCTATAAAAAGTATAGGTCTTGGTGATATAAAATCAATCTGCTCCAAAGGATAATAATTCATCAAACTTACAGTACTTATAATAGACATTGTAGTTGTTGCACGAGGGTGAAAGCCTCTCTCTGTACGATAATAACTGTAGAACTCTTTTACTATATCCGGAGAGTTTTCATCTATAGTTTCAGGTGTTCCTATTTGGTATTTTTTCTCACCTCCTTCATATTCATTCCATCTTTGCATAGAAATATCATCAAGCATTTTCTTTCTATCTTCAGCAGTTACAGAATCATATAAACCTTGACGTGCAACTCTGCCCATATCATACATACTTGCAGTTGCTATAGCTTTTATTCTTGTATCAATCTGTGCAGCACTCAAAACAAAACTTCCGCTTCCGCATACTCCTATAGCTCCTATTTCATTTCTATCAACATAATCAAGCGTTCCAAGAAAATCAACAGCAGCACTAAAATCTTCAGCAAATGCCTCAGGAGAAGCTGTATAATGAGGAGAACCTCCGCTTTCTCCATTATAAGAAGGGTCAAATGCTATAGTAACAAATCCTCTTTCTGCCATAGATTGAGCATATACTCCTGCTGCCTGCTCTTTTACAGCTCCATAAGGTCCGCCTATAACTAATGCTTTGTATTTTTGATTTGTATTAATATCTTTAGGTGTATACAAATCAGCAACTATATTTATTCCTAATCTATTATAGAATGATAATTTTTTTACTGTTACTTTATCACTTTTTTTAAAAGTTTTATCCCATTTCAATGTATTATTCTGTGCCATAATTGTACTTATAGGAAAAAGCATATATACTGAAAATAATACTGCCCTTTTTAAAAAAGTTTTTATCATTAGAATGTCCTCCGTTTTATTATAATTATTGTTATTATAATAAAATATTTATATATATCAAATATTTATTATTTATAACAAACTATACTTTTTAGGTATAGTATAAAAAATGAGATCAAACACCTGTTTTAACTAGATTTAAAATTTACATACCGCACGGTGAGCTGATTTTTTAATATAATAAACGTTGTATTATTAATTGATTTATATTTTTCGATTTAGTTTAACGTGCGTTGTATGCATTCTAAATTTAAAAAAAATTTTGGGTGGGCAGCTAAAATAACAGTGGAAGTAAAAAAGAAAAATAATACAAAAATGAGAGAGAAAGATTGAAAGCCTAAAGGGCGGGCAAATGTAATTAAGCTTTAAAACTTTTATTACAATCCCACCCATTATTCTTTATTAATTTCATTTATAATTTTAATTTATTCTTTCTTATTTGCTTAAAAAGAATTTAAAAGCACCCGCCCTAATGTTATTTAAATTTTTAGTGTATAAACCGCACGATAAATAAAAAACTAATTAATAACACTAACTGCATTATTAACTAGTTTAAATTTTTTTATCTATTTACCGTGCGTATTAATAAATAAAATACCAACAATAATTTTTATTTTTATATAAAGACATAAAATATTGACAAATAAATATTATAGTATATACTTAATTAATGAAATACTAATATAAGGTTTAATTGATTATGTTATTTAATCGCATCGCATCGCATCGCATCGCATCGCATCGCATCGCATCGCATCGCATCGCATTATAATATCTTATTAAACTTTATAAACTCATTCTATCAAATAACTATCAAAAATTTATTTCAATCTTTGGAAATACTTAAATATATTAATGCCATTTCTTTTGGCATTGCAATAAAAAATAAAATAGGAGAATATTATGTCAAATTTTTACTGTGAATATTGCGGATCCAAATTTTCTACAGCAGCTTCTTTATTATCACAAAACTGTCCAAGACACCCAAACGGTATTAATAAAGGAAAGCATAAACTTTATGAGGGTAGCGAAAAATCTAGTTACATTTGTAAATATTGCGGAAGTTCATTTACTTCTTTAAGTTCATTAACTTCTCAAAATTGTCCAAGGCATCCTAATGGAATTAACAATGGAAAACAGCACCAGCATTATAATAAAATAATAGGAGTTTTTATGAGTGATTACAATGAATATAATAATTCCAACAAACCTGCCCAATCAGGAATACTGCCTTGGATACCTTTAATTTTAGCAGCTATATATACAGTTTCTCCTGTAGATTTAGTGCCTGATGTAATACCAATAGTGGGGTGGTTTGAGGATGCTTTATTTTTAATTGTAGGAGGACTTAATGGAGTACAAAACGGACTTCTTGATGCCAATAGTTCATTAAGAGGTATAGTAAAATTTTTGAAATGGGGGCTTTTAATAGTTGGAGGAATAGGAATTATAATAATAGTTCTTTTAGCTATTTTAGTTTTCAAAGTAGCAACAAAATAATTTTTAAGGAGTAACAATATTATGAATGAAAATACATCTAATGATATCAATAATCAATTAACTAGTGTAAATAATAAACTTAGCAGATCTTTAAATGAATTAAATAATTCACAGCAAGCAGGCGGAATAGTAGGAACAATTGCATCAGCAGTTGTGAGTATGAAAGAGATAGAAAAAGATATGATGGTAATAGAAAGACAATTTCAATATTTGATGAAAAAAGCAGATATTGATTTAGAAAAATTTAAACATAGTTTTAATTTAACCTCTAATATGCTTAATAATATTTCCAACAATTTGAATTTATTTGCTCAGCAAGTATTAAGTATACCTACAGATACAATAAATGAATCAGAAATAAAGCATAGAACAGAACTTTTAAATATGGTCAATAATTTTAATATGACAATATCCCAAATGTTAATTAACTTATTAAAGTAATGGAGATAAATAAATGTCTAATAGATTATTAAATGATGAAGAGTTTTTACAAATAAAAAAAGAGCTTGATGATATATTTGCAACAATAGATAGATTGGCATCGCCTTGGATAGATTTAGGAAATGCAGTTGCTGGAATAGGAGTATTATCTGCTTTTTTTATAAATCCATTAGTAGGACTTGGAGCAGCAGCTGCAGGAGCATTTTTAGGATATAGTAAAAAACAAAAAGCATTAGAAGATAAAAGAAAAAAATTTTATGAAGCTTTACCTACCCTTAAAAATACAGCAAGAACAAAAATGTCTGCTGTTAAACAAAATATGATTCTTTTAAATAATAATATAAGTTTAACAGAACAATTAATGCTTAATGATTCTAAATTAATATTATCAGAAAATAATAAGCAAAATAAAGAGTATTTAATTAATGGTATAACTTCATCTTTTAAATCTTATTGCAGAGATTCTTATGTGCTTGAATTATATCAATATGCTTTAGATACATTTGAAGCTTGGCTTAATGAAGAATATTCAGCAGATTATGAATGTCCGAATATAGATAATAGTAATGCTAAATGTACTATGAAGCTTTATAACAATTCTGATTTCTATACCGTTGTCTCTAATAACCCAACTATAGGGACATTATTTATAGTAAATAACAACAATGATGATGAAGTAAAATTTATCCCTAAAATAGTAGCAGAAAATATTTACAGGTCATATAGCTATGATGATATTATATTTAAAAATAGAAATAATATAAATTTACGTTTTAGTAATTTATATTTTAAATATAAAAGCTATAGAGAAAATAATGTTTTAAGAAGTTTATATGGATATTATGATAAAATGAATATAGTTTTGCCTATAGTTTTTATAATATCATTTTTTATATCAATGTTAGTAGATGCCAATGCATATAATATCGGAATAGTTAAATTTATATTTTTATCTATATTGCCTGCTTCTGTAATAACTGGAATTACAGCATTAATATGGTTTATAAGTTATCATTATTTATTTAATATTAGGTTTAAATTTTATACGGCTAATTTAATAAAATCAGTTTTATATTTAGTGTCAATGCTTTTAATATTAATTGGTATTCCTACAGTATATGGATATTTATATACTAATAATTACAAGCAGAAGAACATTGAATATATTAATTCATTAAGCAGTGAAATTTCTAATTTGATAGAAAATAAAAAATTTAATGATGCATATAATAAAAATAATTCTCTATATTTAAAATATATTTATCCTTTGGCTGATATTAATGAAGCTGGTATTGTGAAAAAATATAAAAAAGAATTATATGATAATATGTCTACAAACTTTTTTATTAATTTTGCAAATGCTATTAATAATGAGATGAATTATTCAAATTACCAATATGTATTTGATGCTTATAATGATAGAAACAAATATTATAAAAAAATACAAGATGAAAGTTATAAGAATGAAATAAAAGAATTACTTTCAAATATTCACAAAGAAATTGATGAGAAAAGACATGAATATCTATTGTCAGAAGTTAATATTATAAATAATTTAATAAATACTAATAAATCAAAAGCCATAGAGTTACTAGATGATATGAAACACTTTTCTAAAGACAAATTTAAACTATCTGATGATAAAAAATTTATTATTTTTAATGATACCATTTCATATAAAGAATATTGGGAAAAACAGCGAGAAGAATTATTATTAAAAACAAGTAATTAAAATTTTTAGTATATATAAAATTTTAAAGTTTGTCAATTTTTTTTATTGTTCTTTTTCCTGCCGCAAAAAGAACCAAAAAGTGCAAGTATAAAATTGGTAACTAAATAATATTAATTTTGTTTTACATGTATAATAAATTATTAATTTAAGCTAAAATATAGCCCTTTTGCTTCTTTGTGGCAACAAAAGAAGTGGGGCGCGGGGCAAAGCCCTGCAAATATTTTAAATTAAAAAAATTATTTTGACAAAATATAGTTGTTTATGTATATATAATAAAAAACTAGTTAATAATTGCACTTTTAATTATTAACTAGTTTAAATTTTTAATCTATTTACCGTGCGTATTATAATAAATAAAAATTAATCTCCAAAAACGCTTTTCACTATACTGTAAATTGAACAAGCAAATCTCTTATTAACTTTTAAAGGATTAATCAAAGTTTCAATGCCGTCAGTTATTTCACAAAACTCAATATCACCGAAATTAATATCTTCATTACCGTCCATTCCGAAATACATATAATCGAATGAGAGATGAACGGATATGTTGAGATAAGTATCTTTTAATATGTACTCGCAGAAAGTTCCTCCGTCCATAGCTTCGCCTCTAGCCATATCGTACTTAGTAGCTAATGACATCAATACACCAGCCTTTATTGTCTTAGAGTCAAGAGAATGAATTTTATCTTCTTTTATGTCTTCTTCTTTAATCTCTTCATATTTGAAATCAAGCTGTTCTATAGGCTGCGATATCTCATAATCTGATAATTGAGTTTTCCATTTGGCTATAGTATCAGCATCTAATTCTGAAGGGTGAACCAAAGTTATTAAACTGTTCTCCGGTAAAGTGTACTCTTCTTCATCAACTGTATTGAAAGTACCGTCTTCCATGTATCTGAAACTTTGTATTAAATTGTTGTTCTCATCATAAGCACCCCAAATAAGTTTCAAAGCAAATATGTTCATTATTGGATTTTCAACAAATACAGTTTTAAAATTGTTGTAAGTCCATTTTCTGCCGTTTAATAAAACTTTCTGAAGTCTTATTTTCTGATTCTGTATCAAAGTTTTTATTTCTTTTTTTAGAGTCGTACATTCTTTTTTAGCACTGTCAGCTTCTGCTTTATCGTCTTTGCTGTTTGGTGCCGGAAGTGATTTTATTATTTTTTGTTTTTCATTATCTGTAATTGTAAGTTCAAGATTATTGTCTATTGATAATGTGAATGTTCTTCTTGCTTCTCCGCCGTAATTTAGAACTCTTTCACCTTTTTGACTAAATCCGAAATTAGGTATTATTCTGTCTGAAAGTTCATCAGCTGTCATATCAAGCATATAAGCAGCATTCTCCATAGTTTCTATTGCCACTTCTTTTATTTTTGCTGTAGGTGATTTTCTTGTAAGACCGTCTACTAATATTAATGCATAGTTCTTTCCGTTTAATGCCATACATTTTACAATAAATGCCGCCATAACAGTGCGTGAACTTTTTGCAAACTCTTTTACAAGAGGATAAACTTTATCTATTTTTAAATCATCAGAATATATTAAATAAGGTATTAAAATATTCTTTTTTGTTGCTTCATAATTAGAGTCTTTCCAATGAATATATAACATTTCCAAAGCATTAGTAAATGAAGAAGTATCAAGAATTTCAGCAAGCATGTCGCAGTCTTTTAATCTTGCAGGCTCTACTAAATTCATATATTCCATGATGATATATTTAAATATTCTCTCATCAGCCAATGTTCCATTATTGTATAAAACTTTTGTCAAATGAACATCATCTAAGAATTTTATATTTTTCTCATAGTTTTTATTGTAGTAAGTGTCAATAAACTCCAAAGCCTCATCAATACTTTTGAAATAGTCACCGTATTTTTTAAGATTCCAATTCTTAATAATATTTTTTAATGCTCCTTTAAGTTCTGATGATCTTGCTTTCTCTGACATCTTCTCAACATAAGGTCTTGTAATAGATTCATTATCAGAAATAACTTTAATACAATGTCTTTTTACTTCGGCTCTCTTTGTATTTTCAAGAACTGTATAAACTAAATGATAATCATTATAATGACATTTATTATACAATGTTCTTAATATATCTAATGCTGCATTTTTGCTGCCTGCTATATTATCTTTTATAAACTTATCATCATTTAAAATATTTGTTATATCTTCAAAATAGCTTTTTAGTAATTCATCTTTTACACTGTTTATAATAACATTATTATTTTCATCTACGCATCTAAGCTCTTTATATAGAGTAGGAAGATATTTTCCGCCATAGTCATAATAATAATTTGAAATATCTCCTGCATAATCAAAATAATATGATAATAAAATTTCTTTTAATGTAATATTCAATTCTTTATTATTTAATAAACTATCAATAACTTCTTTTAAAGTTTTATTTCCTATAGATGCCTGCACTTCTATATATTTTCTTATTCCAATCTGAATTGGTAAATGTTTAAAAATATCAAGAGCAAACTTTTTATAGTTTTTCATTTCATCAATGTCATAATTAAATAAAGAGAATAAATAATAAAGTTCTGTATCAAGACTAACTTCAGGAACACTATCCCATCTGCTGCTGTATAGCCTGTATGCATTTTTTTTGTCTGTATAATAATCTATAAGCGTATCAAAGAGTTTATTTTTATCTTTATCAAATATTTCTTCTATTTTTTCTGTAGTAGTAAAAGTAGGTCTTGGATTATAGCCATTATACTTATCTTCTGTAAATTTATTAACTATAGTTTCTAATACAGTTACAGATTTTTTTAAATTATTTGCATCTAAATTATTATCATTATGTTCAAGTAAAACACCGCTAAGAACTATAAATATTCTTTTGTTTCTATCATTATTTCTATTATTATTATACCTATCACTATTTAAACTATTTTCTACAAAATTATAAATTTTATAAAAATCTTCTTTATGATTCAAATATAAATCTCTTGCCCCATAAATAAATTCATAATGAAAATAATCTTTAAAATGTTTTGCTATAAATCCGAAATCATTCGGATAATTTACAGCTTTAAAAAATTTCTCTTTAGCTTTATAAGGATTTGTATAATCTAATAATCTTAAATACTCTCCAAGTTCAATATTCATATCAATAATATATTCTTTATTATTATTAAGCACTTCTATAAATTTATTTTTTATAGCCTCATTTTTATCTAAGATAGCAGCAATAACATTTAAAGTATCATAAAGATTAGGAAGAACATCGAATGATTTTATAGCTGCATTAATATATTTCTCATCGCATTCTTTATTATTTTTTATAACAAAACATATTGCAATCAATGGTATTACAGCATCTCTATCCATTTTTTTTAATATTTTTTTATTATCATTGTTATTAATAATATCAATATATTTATCTGTGTATTCTTGAAACTCTTTACTGAAGTATTTATTAAAATCTTCAAAAACTGTATATATTAAAGTTTCACCATTTAAAGTTCTTGACTGTTCTTTATATCTTTTCTCATATCCATAAACAAGATATCTAAGTGACTTTTCAAAATCTCTATTGACTATATAATCAAAAATAACATATCTAGTTCCGCCTTCTCCTTCCTTATCTTTTTCATAAATAAGTATCTTCATGAAATGTTCATATCTCTTCTTTAATTTCTCATCTTCTATAGAAAAATAATCTTTCAAAAATTCCTCTTTATAATGGAAATAATCATAAGGATTCCTTCTTATTTTACTGAAATCATTTGTAGCTTCGCATTTCTCCATATCATCTTCTATAGCAGAGCCTTGATAATATATTGCAAGTTTTTCTTCTAAGTTCATAAATTCACCTCTTATCATTTTTTAATCTATATTAATGTATAGTATATATATTTTTTATTTATTGTCAACTTCTTTAAGTTCTATTTACCTAACATAACCCCATCGCACGCAGTATAAATCATAAATATAATTATATTATTATACAATTTATATCATAAATGATAATGCATTTACCGTGAGTTAAATAGATTTTAAATTTAAAAATAACTTGGGCGGGTGCCTTAATTTCTAATAAAGTGTCAAAGCAATTTAAATTATAATTTCAAAATAAATCTACAAAGAATTAAGGGCGGGAATGTAAATAAAACTTTAAAGCTTAATTACATCTGCCACCCTTTATACTTTATTATTCCATTTTTAAATTTTAGTCTTTACTTCTTTACTGCCTCAATTAAAAAAGCATGCCCACCCAAAATGTTTTTAAAGTTATTAATTTATTTACCGCACGAAAAAATAAAACAAGAAATAAAGAATAATAAAAATTAAATATTAATCATAAAATAGAATTGACTAACCGTGCGTTAAAAAATATAAAAAAGAAAATTATAATAAAAAAACCTATGCAGTAAATGCATAGGCTTTTTATGGGAAAAAATAAGGCTTATTCTTCTATATTTTCTATTATATCATTGTATTCATTAATTAATAAATTATATTCTTCATCATCTATGAAAACACATACATTATTATTAAAACTATCAAGCAATTTAGTCATATTTAATCCTCCTTTCTCATTCATTAATAAACCCAAATATTTATGTGACAATAAATTCATATATTGTAGCTTTATATCACAAATCTATACTGATAATATAAGAAATTAATAAACAAAGGCAAGAACTTTTTTATATAATACTTTTCTAAATAAATTATTCTTATAATAAATATTTTGATAATTTAAAAATCAAAAAGTTTATAATAAGTAAAATATTTATTTAAAAGAATTCTTAATAATACCAAATATATAAATAATAGGCTCTACTAAAATATCATATAAGAAATTGAAGAATGTACCTACTATAACTCTTTTTAAAAACAAAATAAATAAAATAGCAGCCTTTATAAGATCAAATATATTACTTAATATATTAAATAATAACTCGTCAAAATCTGTACACAAAAATAATATTAACAATAATACAATTAAAATATTTTCAAACATAATTTACCCCCATCTATAAAAAACTATATATAAAAATAATAACAAACGGTACCGACAAATTCTGTCATACTTTTTATTTCTTAATATTTTTTTATATATTTCTAATAGCTGAAATTAAGGTAAAAATATAGAAAAAAGAATTAAATAATATTAATTATATAAATTTTCATTATTTAATTCATCTTGAGCAAAATTTCTTATATAATTTTTTACAAACTCTAAATCTTCCATAGTATCTATACCATGCAAAAATTTTTTAGTTTCTAAAACTTTTATTTTCATTCCATTATAAAGCCATCTTAACTGTTCAAGTTTTTCTATATTCTCATAATCACATTCTTGTAATTTTTCTATTTTTAAAAGAATGTCTTTTCTAAATGCATAAACACCAATATGTTTATAGTATTTAGCATTTATATTTTGATCGAATCTTTTATGAGGAATAGTAGCACGGGAAAAATACATCGCATAATCATTAATATCAGTAACAACTTTAACAGCATTTTCATCTTTTATCAAATCGCTGTCATCAAGTATTCTAGTTTTCAAAGTAGCTATTTCAACATTATTGTCATCAAAAGCATCTATTAAAGGATTAAGTACAGATTCATCAATTAGAGGCTCATCACCTTGAACATTAATAACAATATCACAATCAATATTCTTTGCCGCTTCTATTATTCTTGAAGTGCCGGAAGTATGCTCAGTGGAAGTCATTACAGCCTTAGCATTATTTTTTTCACAAATTTCCATTATCTCTTTAGAATCAGTAGCCACAATACAATCATCTATTTTTTTGGCAGCTTTAACATTATCATATACAGCTATTATTATAGGTTTTCCTAATAATTCATAAGTTAATTTTCTAGGAAATCTAGTTGATTCATATCTTGCAGGTATTATAGCAGTAACTTTAGGCATTTTATTTTACTCCCAACATTTCTTTAGATATATCTTTTAATTTACTCTTAAACTCATCTACAGTTTTTGATTCTAATAAAATAACAGGGTACATACTCATTCTTGAAATCTTTGTAAAAAGAGAAAGAAGCCCCAAATATTTTTCATTACTATTTTTATTTGTTAAAAACATAGTAAGCAAATGAACTGGTTTTTTATCAAGAGCAGAATAATTAAGTCCCTTTCTGGAAACTGCAAATATTAAATCATTATCTTCTACTTCATTAGTTCTCACATGAGGAAAAGCCACACCATAACCTAAACCGCTGCTTATTATATCTTCTTTTTTATACATTGATTCTATAGTTTGGGCTATATTAATTCTCAAACCATTAGCTTCTGAATATATTAGCATTTCACTAATAGCTTCATCTTTGTTAGTAGCTTTTAAGTCTAAAATGACATAAGAATTATTTATATATTTTTCTACTTCGTTTAATGAAATCATAATAAAAAACCTTTCTTTTAAAATATAACAATTCTACAATAAAAGAACAATTTAAAAGTTATTTTTTAAATATTCCTGCATTGTATATTTTTTCTGTATAAGTTCTAATGTAATATTAAGCGGATATATAGTTTTATGATTTTTAAAACTTATTCCAATAGTTTCATCATCTAAATCTATATTATGAGATACTTCCCAAGAGCCATGATATTTCATTCTTATAACTTCACCTATATATGCACTAATAGAAAATATAAAATTTCTATTATTATCACTTTCTAAAACCAAATTAAGTTTCTCTTTGAAAAATTTATCTATCTCTGATAAACTTTCTATAGTGTAATCTGCATGATATCCTTCACGCATTAAGAAATTACTTATCCAATTAGAAGCTCTTAAAAGCTCATCTTGAGGTAAAACATATTTCGCCATAACTTAAATCCTTAATATTCTAATATTACATGTTTTTTATAATATGTCAACTTCATTTATAGCCCTATTT
>NZ_JAWLQI010000067.1:0-18872 GCF_036997785.1 Brachyspira pulli | reverse complement strand
CCTGTGCTTTTTTATTTTTTACTTTATTAATAATTAATACTATCTTTTTTTCTGTTGTGCATTATACTGTTTCATAGGTATTCCTTTTGGTTTATTTGTAGCAATTATAAATTATAAGGAATACCTTCTTTTTTTAAACTAAAAGTGTGCAATATCTATGGCTCTTAAACAAAAAATAATATTTATACATGTTGACAAAATATATTAATAGTTTATACTGAACATTGTTCACTTTGATATTAGGGTAATTTTTATGAGAATAATATTTTTATGTTTAGCATTTATTTTTATGGCAATAGGTATAGTTGGAGTTGTAATACCTATATTGCCTACTGCCCCATTTCTTTTGGTAGCCGCTTTTTTCTTTGCTAAAGGCTCAGAGAAATTCCATAACTGGTTTATATCTACAAAGCTATACAAAAAACATTTAGAAAGTTTTGTTCAATCTAAATCTATGACATTAAAATCTAAATTAAGCATACTAATACCAGTAAGCATCATGCTTATAATAGCATTCATATTTGTAAATAATTTGCATGCGAGAATAGCATTAGTAGTGCTTCTTATAGCTAAATACTTATACTTCTTTATATGTATAAAAACAATAAAAGAATATGACAATAATATAAAGACAAGAAACATAGAATTAGATGAATAGATATAAAAATGATGGGGATATTTATGAATATTATAAAATACATTGTTATAATCAATATAATTTCTTTAAGTTTTTGTGATATTGCTTATAGCGAGGAAGATGATAAAAAAAACAGACTTGTATCAGGTTTAGATAATAGATTTTTTTCAATAGGAGTTTACAGCAGTGCTGATACAATAAAAACAAGTGTTAATATAGAATTGGGCTTCAAATTATTTAAGTATAATAATTTTGAAATGAAAAGCTACACTTCTGTGATTGGTTCAAAAATATATGATGATAATCCCGATTTATACCAATTAGGATTTATGCAAAAAATAACATTTGGAGGAAAAGACGTATATACTGGTGATATCAGTATAGGAAGATATGCTTTTGCATTTGTAAGTTTTGGATTCTTATCATTTGAGCCTGATAAAAGCGGAAAATTTCTATTTACTAAACCGCTTTATTGGGAAGTTGGAGGCGGTGCTGGTTTTAATATTAATGTAAGCAAGCATGTTGCAATAGTATTAGAATTTGGAGGAGGACTTCATGACATATTTAGCGGAAAAGATTTAGGATATCCAAAAAAACTTGATATGGTAGGTTTTGGAAGAATGAGTATGGGAGTGAGATACTATATATTTTGAAAAATACTAAAAAATATTAATTATAGGACAATTTTATTATGAACAATATAGTAACTTCAAAAGAAGATATATTAAAAGCAAGCAGAGAATTAATAAAAATAAAAGGACTTAATGCTATAAATATGCGTTCAGTGGCTGAAGCTGCAAATATAGCTGTTGGTTCTATTTATAATTATTTTAAATCTAAAGAAGAACTTACTATAGCTGTAATAGGAAGTGTTTGGTTTGATATATTTCACCCAACAAAGGTATGTTTAGAATCTGACAATTTTATAGAAAGTATTGATTTAATTTTTAAGAGTTTAGAAAAAGGAAGTAAAAAATATCCAAAGTTCTTTTCAACCCACCCTACAATGGTATTTGGAAAGAGCAAAAATAAGGGTATAAATATGATGAATACTATTATTCAGCATATGAAAGACGGATTATACAAAACCCTTATGAATGATAAAAATATAAGAGAAAATGCATTTGATGAAAATTTAACTCCTGAAACATTCATCAATATAGTATTTTCATTTATTATAAGTTCTATGATGAGCGGAAATTATGATAGTTCTGCAATAAAAGAGATAATAAAAAGAACTATTTATTAATATATATAAAATAATAAATAAAGGAAAATTCATGATAAGTAAAAGGCTTATATCTTTAATGGGCAGTGCCAAAAAATATATAGCTTGGCATGTCGTAATACAGCTTATTAATCTTGCACTTAATATAACAGCAGTATTTTTTATGGCTGACATTATACAAAAAGCAGCTTTAGGAAATGTTGTAAAAGATGATATAATAAAAGTATCTTTAGCCATTGCTGTTATAGTAATATTAAGATTTATATTTAATATTTTAATGGCTAAAATGTCATACAAGGCTTCAGGCAGAGTAAAACAAACTTTAAGAGAAAAAATATATAATAAACTTTTAACATTGGGAAGCAGATACAAAGAAAAATTTTCTACAAGTGAAATTGTACAAATATCGATGGAAGGTGTTGATCAATTAGAAGTATATTTCGGAAGATATTTACCTCAATTCTTTTATAGTATGATAGCACCTATTATACTTTTTGCTGTACTTTCTACTATAAGTTTAAAATCAGCTGTTATACTTTTAATATGTGTTCCTCTAATACCAATATCTATTGTTGCTATAGTAAAGATTGCTAAAAGAATATTAAAAAAATATTGGGGAAGCTACAGCGATTTAGGAGAGATATTCTTAGAAGATGTACAAGGTCTTACAACTTTAAAAATATATAAAGCTGATGAAAAGAAAAATGAGGAAATGAATATAGAAGCTGAAAAGTTTAGAATTGCTACAATGAATTTATTATTTATGCAGTTAAACTCTACAACTATAATGGATATAATAGCTTACGGCGGGGCTGCTTTAGGAGTAATAATTTCAGTACTTGAATATATGAAAGGCAATATAAATTTAGCAGGAACATTCACTATAATAATGCTTTCTGCTGAATTCTTTATTCCTTTAAGACTTTTAGGTTCATTCTTCCATATAGCTATGAATGGAATTTCTGCAAGCGATAAAATGTTTGAAATATTAGATATGAAAGAAGATGATAAAAGAGTAAATAATATAAACAGAGAAAATGAAGAAATTACTTTTAAAGATGTAAGTTTCGCATACAATGAAGATAAAACTATATTAAAAAATATAAATCTCACTATAAAAGAAAAATCATTTGTTTCTATAGTAGGAGTTTCAGGTTCTGGAAAAAGTACTATTTCCGGATTAATATCTTTAAAGAATGAAAATTATAAAGGTTCTATAAAAATCGGGGATATAGAGCTTTCTACAATAGATAAAGATAATTTATACAAAAGAATAGTTGTTGTTGATCATAATAGTTATTTATTTGAAGGCACAGTATATGATAATTTAAAAATGGCAGGAGATCATATTACAGAAAAACAAATGAATGATGTATTAAAACAAGTTGAGCTTTATGACTTCCTACAATCTGAGAATGGATTACAAACTAATATAATGGAAAAAGCTGCCAATTTATCAGGCGGACAAAGACAGAGATTGGCTTTGGCAAGAGCTATACTTTTAAATGGAGACATATATATTTTCGATGAAGCTACTTCAAATGTTGATATTGAAAGCGAAGAAAGTATTATGGAAGTTATAAGAGATATTGCAAAAGAAAAAACAGTTATATTAATATCACATAGACTTTATAACTGCATACAGTCAGACAATATATATTTCTTAAAAGACGGAGTAATAAAAGAAGAAGGTACTCATACTCATTTAATGAATATAAATGGAGAGTATGCAAAAATCTATAATGAACAAAGCAATTTAGAAAGCATTACAAAAGGCGAAAGCTTAAGAATAGCTATTTAATAAATTAAAAAATAGGAGTTTATAATGCGTAGAAGCGGTATAAGAATTATGGCGGAACTTATAGGATTAATTGCTCCGCTTATGCATGTTATGATATTGGCAATAACCACAGGAGTATTAGGATTTTTATGTGCTATATCAATAACCATATTTGGAGGATATGCCATATTAACATATTTGGGTTTAAGTTCTATATTTACAATAAAAACAATATTTATTACTGTTTTAATACTTGCTGTTTCAAGAGGATTATTACATTATGCAGAACAATTAAGCAACCATTTCATAGCATTCAAATTACTTGCATTGATAAGAGATAAAGTTTTTAAAGCATTAAGAAAATTATCTCCTGCAAAACTTGAAGGCAGAGATAAAGGTAATTTAATAGCATTAATAACAAGCGATATAGAATTGCTTGAAGTATTTTATGCACATACTATTTCACCAATAGCTATAGGTGTATTAACTTCTCTTATAATGACAATATTTATAGGAAGTTTCAATATTATATTAGGTGCTATTGCTTTATTAGGATATATCACTATAGGCTTCATAATACCTTATTTCTCATCAAAATTGGGAAAAAATACAGGCATGTCTTATAGAAATGATTTTGGAAAATTAAATAGTTATTTCCTTGACAGCTTATGGGGAATAAAAGAAATACTTCAATTCGGATACGGTGAAAAAAGAAGTAAAAATATAGAAACTAAAACTGATAATTTAATGCATCTTAATGAAAAACTAAAACAATATGAGGGATTCATTTCCGGAGTTACAACTTCTGCTGTATCAATATTCACATTGGCAGTATTAATTGCAAGTATCATAATAACAAAAGATGTAAAAAATAATTTTGTTAATATATTAATACCTACTATAGCAATGGCTAGTTCATTCGGCCCTGTAATAGCATTAAGCAATTTATCAAATAATTTGTTTATGACATTGGCAAGCGGAGAGAGAGTATTAAATTTACTTGCTGAAAAACCTATTATAGAAGAAGTATACAATGGAAAAGAAGATTTAGAATTTAATGGTCTTGAATGTCAAAATGTAAGTTTTGATTATGAGGGCGAAGAAATATTAAATGATTATAATTTAGAAATAGAGCCTAATAAAATAATAGGTATAAGCGGAAAAAGCGGAAGCGGTAAATCTACCCTACTCAAATTATTTATGCGTTTCTGGGATATTAAAGAAGGAAGTTTAAAAATATCTGATACAAATATAAAAGATATAAATACAAATAAACTTAGAGATATGGAAAGTTATGTTACTCAGGAAACTTCAATATTTAAAGACACTATAGAAAATAATATAAAAATAGCAAATAGTAATGCCACAAGAGAAGAAGTTATTGAAGCATGTAAAAAAGCATCTTTGCATGATTTTATAATGACTTTACCTAACGGATACGATACCAATGTTGGAGAACTTGGGGATACTTTATCAGGCGGAGAAAAACAGCGTATAGGAATAGCAAGAAGTTTCTTACATAAAGCACCTTTCATACTTCTTGATGAACCTACAAGCAATCTTGATAGTTTGAATGAAGCTGTTATATTAAAGTCTATAAAAGAGAATACTGCAAATCAAACTGTAGTACTTGTTTCTCATAGACTTTCAACTTTAAATATAGCTGATAAAGTTTATCAAATGAAAGCTGACAGAGTAAGTTAAAATTCATATAACCAAAATAATATCAAAAAAAGCCAAATATATTTTTATATATTTGGCTTTCCTTTTTTATTCTTTAATAATTAAAGATACTTAAATAATTACATTTTGTCAAAAATAAAGTTAATATTTTATTTTGATATATAAGGATTTATATGCTACATAATCCCACACTTTCTTTTTCCACCAAAAGAATAACAAAAAACTCACATACTACAGCTAATACTTAAGGATATGTATCAAAATGTAGTGTAATACCATATTTCATGTCAAAAATGCAGTCTTTTTGGTTCTTTGTGCCAACAAAAGAACTGGGGGTTCGGGGGCTAGCCACCGAAAATAATAACAATATAAAAACTAATTTTAACAAACTTAAAAATTTTCAGTATACAATAATTAATTTTCTCTTTTTTTCATTTTGCGTAATACTATAATTACAGCACAAAGTACAATTATAACACCTAAAGAAACAGGTATTACCCAGCCTTTATATGTAGAATCATTAGAAAGTATTTCATTCCATAAATCTTCCATTAAAATATTAGTATCATCTGGTAAAGTGATATAAACTTCGCAATTATCTAAAGTTTCTTTATCTGGATATATTATTTTGTTATTTTTAGTATTATCGCTCATTATTGCAATAGCACCGTCATTTGGAGAAGCATAATTAATATACTCTATATTAGCTAAAGCAATTTCAGGCTCGCAAAGGAAGTTAATATACATTTCTGCCAATTCAGGAGAACCAGAAGCAGCAGGTATACATATAGAATCTACAAATAAGTTAGCACCTTTTCTAGGAATAACAAAATTCAAATCAGGATTGCTGTCTATCATAGATAAAGAATCGCCTGCATAATAAACACCTAAAGCAGCCTCTCCAGCTTCCATTTTATCGTATATTTCGTCCATTACATAAGACTGTACTAAAGTTTTTTGTTCTTTTAAAATTCTTGCACACTCTCTTAATTCTGTTTCATTAGTAGTATTTAAAGAATATCCTAAATATGCCTGAGCTATACCGAAAGCATCTCTAGGGTTATAATACATAAGTATTTGACCTTTATATTTTTTATCAAAAAGTATTTTCCAATCTATCTCATTTTCAGCTTCTGTTACTAATTTTCTATTATATACAATTCCTGTTACACCCCAAGTATAAGCCAAAGAATATTCGCCTGTAGGGTCAAAAGGAAGTTTTTTAAATCTATTAGCTATATTAGTATGAGCCGGAATATTATTGTAATTTAATTTTCTTACCAAATTTTCTTTTATTAATTTTTCTATCATATAATCTGAAGGTATTATTACATCGTATTGAATACCTCCAACTTTTAATTTAACATAAAGCTCCTCATTAGAAGCAAAAGTTGAATAATTAACTTTTACGCCTGTAAGTTCTTCAAATGCTTTATTTACATCTAATGAACCGTCTGAACCGTCAGAAATATATTCTCCCCAGTTATAAACATTTACTGACAAATTTTGCCCTTTAAACTTGTGATAATAATTGGTATTAAAATTACCAAAATTAACAGTTTGTCCGCTTGCCATTACTGCAATAGACATTAAAATGGCAAAAACTTTTTTTTTCATTTTTACATTTCTCCTTTTTAAATAAATTTTTTTATAAAATTAGATTATTTTATTTATTTCTTTTTCTTTTTAGCTGAAGTAAATATTTTTCTTTCTTTATCTCTTTTAAATTCATAATGACAAGACTAATAAGTACAACTATAAATATAACTGTAGATATAGCATTAATCTCCGGACTAACACGTTTTCTAGTCATAGAATAAATAGTTATAGGCAAAGTTTGAGAAGTGATACCTGTAGTAAAATAGCTTACTACAAAGTCGTCAAGAGAATAAGTTAATGCCATTAAAAATCCCGCAAGTATACCAGGCAATATATCAGGTATTACAACTTTCCAAAAAGCCATAGAAGGAGTGCATCCCAAATCTAATGCTGCCTCATATAAACTATTATCCTGCTGTCTTAGTTTTGGCAAAACATTAAGAATAACATAAGGAACATTGAAAGTAATATGTGCTAAAATCAAAGTTGTAAATCCGAATTTCAATTTCATTATAACGAATAAAAGCATTAATGATATACCAGTTACAATCTCCGGATTTATTATAGATACATAAGTTATTCCCATAATAGCACTTTTCATTTTTTTATTAAAGCTATTAATACCAATAGCTGCCATAGTACCAAGCACTGTAGCAAATATGGAAGAAACAGCAGCTACTATTATGGTATTTAAAAATGAATGAAGTATTAAATCATTAGAAAATAATTCTTTATACCAATGTAAAGTAAAACCTGTAAATACTCCTCTTCCTCTAGCTCTGTTAAAAGAAAAGAATATAAGTATAGCTATAGGAGCATACAAAAATAAAAATATAAAAGCAATATAACTTCTTGATAGTATTTTCTTTATCATAACGGCATATCCTTATAAAAACATACCCTTAACATCTTCATCTTCTTCATCTATTTGCTGCATAAGCATAATAGCACATAAAGATATTACAATAAGAACCAAACTTATAGCCGAACCCAAATTAGGATTATAAGACATACCTAAAAACTGCATCTCTATTAAATCGCCTATAAGTATATTTGATCCGCCACCAAGCATACGTGAAATTACAAAAGTACTGACCGCCGCCACAAATACCATCGTAACACCAGCAGCCATTCCAGGCAAACTCAATGGAAATATTACTTTACTGAATACATTAAAAGAATTTGCTCCTAAATCTTGAGAAGCCTCTATTAAACTTTGATGTATTTTTGTCATAACTGAATAAAGCGGAAGTATCATAAAAGGCAAATAGTTATATACCATACCAATTAAAACAGCCGCTTGAGTATTTATTAATTTAACTGGAGAAAGCCCCATAAAAAGTAATGCTTTATTTATTAAGCCATTATTTTCTAATATACTCATCCAAGCATAAGTTCTAAGAAGAAAATTCATCCACATAGGAAGCATAACCAACATTATAAGTGCATGCTGAATAGTTTTCTCCTGTCTTGATATATAATATGATAAAGGATAAGCCAATATTAAACATATTATAGTGGCAATAGTAGCAAGTATAACAGAACGCATTATAACCGGAGTAAATGCTGTAACACTAGAAAAATTATCTAAAGTGAAATCTCCTCTCTGATTGGTAAAAGCAAAATATATTACCAAAAAAAGCGGAACCAATACAAAAACTAATGTCCAAATTAAATAAGGTACTGCTGGAATTTTTGATTTCATATTATCACCTCTTCTACAGTTTTTTTCATAATATGAATATTTTCTTTGGAAACATCTATTCCTATTTCTGTGCCTGCTTCCCATTTTTCTGTTGAATGTATTATCCATTTATAGCCATGGGCATCAAGTATCATTTCAAAATGAACGCCTTTAAATATAGCTGATTCTACCAAACCAGATATATTAGCATTTTCAGGAGGCATAACTATTATATCTTCAGGACGTATAACTACATCAACTTTTTCTAATTTTTCAAATCCCTTATCAACACAATCAAATACATATCCTGCAAACTCTACAACATAATCATCATGCATAATACCATCTATAATGTTGCTCTCCCCTATAAAGTCTGCTATAAATGCATTCTTTGGTTCATTGTATATATCTTCAGGAGTACCTATTTGAAGTATCTCTCCGTCTTTCATAACTGCCACAGTATCACTCATTGTTAATGCTTCCTCTTGGTCATGAGTAACATATACAAAAGTAATTTCTAATGACTGCTGAATTTTCTTTAATTCTATTTGCATTTCTTTTCTAAGTTTTAAATCCAATGCTCCCAAAGGCTCATCAAGAAGTAAAACTCTAGGTTTATTAATTAATGCCCTTGCAATTGCAACTCTTTGCTGCTGACCGCCTGAAAGTCTTGCAATATTTCTGTTTCCGTAATTTTCTAAGTTAACCATTTTAAGCATTTGATTAACTCTTTCTTTAATTTCTGATTTAGGAACTTTTTTTAAATTAAGGCCGAATGCAATATTTTCAAAAACATTAAGATGAGGAAACAATGCATATCTTTGGAAAACAGTATTAACTTCTCTTTTATAAGCTGGAGTATCATTTATAACTTTTCCGTCAAAAAGCACTTCGCCTGAATTTGGCTTTATGAAACCAGCTATTGTTCTAAGTATAGTTGTTTTTCCGCAGCCTGATGGCCCTAAAAGAGTTAAAAATTCTTTGTCTTTGATATCAAGATTGAGATTTTCTAATATAGTATTTTCTTCATACGAAACATTGATGTTTTTTAAAGACACGATAATATTATAGCCCATAAACGACCCCCTATGCGTATATTTACAATAGCCTCCGTAAAATTACGTATATACATATTAACGTATAAAACGCAGTTTACTCGTCGCTTACCCGCATAGGGTTTTTTTCGTTCTAGCTATTTATAGATTAATAAACTATAATAAGCCTTTCTTAGTCAACAGATACACCTGCAAAGAATATCCATTACTCGAGCTATTGCATAATTATTTTTTTAATTGGATTCAATATAATACAAATACAAATAATGTCAATACTATAAATAGATTTTTTTATTCATTTTTTTATATAAATACTTTTTACTTCTTAGTAAATCCTCCGTATGAAGCATGTCCTTCAAATGTGCTAACATGATAGCTTGTTATATATCCATTTTCTATAGTAATATTCCAAGTAACTGAGTAATCATAAAGAGATAAAAGTAAAGTAGAATCTTCATTATTAATAGTCATTGTAGTTCCGCCATAAAATAAACCTAATGCAGTAGGTATTCCATTATTATTTATAAAAAATGAACTAGGTATTTTTTCTCTCTCAGTTGATGATGTTCCTGTATTTAAAGTTAATAAAACAAAAGTATTATCAATATTTAAATTCAATTTTTTTGAAGGATCTGTATTAGCAGTACGCTCCCAAATTCCAATATAATCTTGAGGAATATTTCTGTCAGCTCTATCAATATCAATTAAACCTTCTGTTTTAGTATTATCACTGACTTTTTTCAAAAGAATATTTCCTGCTATAGTATTATCTTTAGGAAACATTATTAAACCCTGATAATCATTATTATATATTACATAAACATTATATTTTCCGTCTATAGATGTATCGCCATCTGCATTTTTACTGTAAATACTGCTTTTATCAAAAGAGTATGTTCCTAATCCGCTAATACCTCCATCTTTAATGGTTATTTGATAAGTATTACCGTCCATACTAAAAAATTTATAGCCTTTACCTTCATACACAGAAGATATTCCATTAGCTTTGTAAGGAGATTCTACGACTGTACCTCCATCATTTGTAGGATCTGAAACATTATTGCCGCAGCCGACAATTAACAAACTAGAAATTAACAAAGTAAATAAAAATAATTTTTTCATCATACAGCTTTCTACTTATCAGCATTCTTAATAAAAGATATATATTTTTATAAATTAGTCAATATAAATATAATATTATTACTAAAAAAATTAAATCAAAATACATGATATTTGTAATTATCAATAATTATATTCCAATGCTATCTCAAATGTATGTTCCAAAATTTCATTACTTTTAAAAGGCGTATAATAATTAAAAGTAAAACTAAAATTATTATAATTGATAAGAAGTTTTGCATTTAAATCCATTTTATAATTAGGCGAATGAGAAAAATAAGTTATTATATTAAATAAATTGTTAAGGAAAGATAAATAAAGCCCTACCGAATAAAATGAATGGCTATCCTCATAAAAATATTCTACATAAGGACTAAGTATAAAATCATAATTATAAATAAAAGTGTAATTAATACCTAATAAACTTTTTATATCATTAAGACTTTTTCCTAAATTGTTGCTGCTTAAAATATTATAAGTAACATTTCCATAAAGTTTAAAGCCTATATCAAATATATATGAAGCCTCAAAACCAAGCATTAAATTATTTTTCTTTTGTAAGTCATAAGTATATTTTGTTATTCCCATTAATCCCAAATGAGATGAAGAATATTTCAAATAATACCAAGAAGTATAATACTGTGGTTCTTTTAGTAAGTCTATTGATTTAGTGTCCGTAATAAAACCTATTGAATGAGTAATATTTCCCTGATAAAAATTAAGATCGGTATTATATAAAGCCTCATAATCATTATAAAGTACGCTTTCACCAACAAACATATACTGCCTGTTAAAACCTTCGCCGAAATGGAATTTTCTCTTTCCTATATAAAAACCTAAAATTTCATTGATATAATTAAATTGTATTTCATCGAATGTAAAAGCGAAATATGCCTTATTATCATTTTGTTTTATAAGATTGCCGTTATCATAAATAAGTTCTCTATTGTCTTTTGTGTATATTCTAATTGCAGGCTTGAATGAAAAATAAAAATTATTATTAATATATTCAAAGCCTAAATAAAAATAAGTATCATTACTTAATATTGAATTTGGTATATATTCGCTTTCTTTTAAATCTATATAATTAAAACTGTTCTTTATACCGAATTTAGGAGTTATATCGGCAAATGCTATAGAGGATACAGCAAATATAAAAAAGATTAAATATATTTTTATACGATGCATTTATTACAAAATATTTTTTTATTATTATTTAAATAAACTAAATAGCATTTTCATGTTCTCGCTTCTGAAATACGAACTTGATGAACTTGAAGGCTCTGTCTTTGATATTTTACATACTGTACTTGTATTGGTATTGATAATCAAATTATAAAATTCCATATAATCAAAATAACCTGTAGATGAATTATTTTTATATATTCCCTTCTTTAATGCCTTTCCGCTATTATCAAAAAAATCTATACTATAGCCGCCTGCAATTTTTTTTAGTGTTGCTTTGGCATAAGGTACGCTTCTATTTTTCTTTACTAGATTTACTTCTTCAGCACTTACAACTTTTTCTACTTTATAATCATCTATAAAGTTTATAGACATCAAATCATTCATATTCGCAGCACCTGTTACAACATAGCTTCCTGATATTTTTAAAGCTGAATTTTGTTTCTCGCCTTGAATAAAAAATCCCTGCTTATTTGCCAAAAAAAGACTTCTATTATCTTTTAAATACATTAACTTATAATCTTTACCTACTATCATATCAAAATTATTAACTTTCTTTTTGCCGTCTTTGATATCAGTGAAAGTTCCTGACATCTTATAACTTTTACCGTCTCTATTATAAATTTTAACAAAATCTTCAAATATATCCTGACTGTACAAATTAAAAGATAAAATACTTATTATAAATAAAATTTTTATTATTCTTTTATGCATACTTTTACCTCGCATTAATCATAACTAAACTACAATAAATAATAATCACCAAAAATCATAGAAAGCACTGCAATACAATTAAATATCAAATATGATAAAATCAAACTTATCATCATTATTCTTATTATAGTTTCATACATATTTAATAACCTCTATTATAGGCATTTTTATAACCTTTATTATTGGATAAATACCTGCTAATATTGACACAGATAATACCCATGCAAATATTAAAACAGTATCTTTAAATGTTAGTAATAAACTTAAAGTATAACCGTCTGTAGCACCTGGAAATTTCATTATAAAGTTTGATGCATTAAGTATACCTGAAGCACCATAAGAAATAATTATTGAAATAACAGAACTCAACACTGCCATTATAATAATTTCCAAAAATAAAAGCAAAGTTACATTTTTTATATTTATTCCTAATGCACGCATAGTACCGAATTCATTTAAACGCTCTAAAAAATTCGTTGTAAGCATTTGCATAACTGAAACAAATACTAATATGCTTAATATGAATAATGCTATTAAATAATTATTAGTATTCATATCAATAACGGAAAGTAAAAATGCATTCAAATCCTTCCAATCTTTAGCCTCATAATTTAAATTATTTTCATTAAAATATTGATTAAGATTATTTTTTATTTCAGTAGCCTTTTTATAATCTTTTAAATATACGAGTAAATTATGAGCATTGCCGTATTCAAGACCAAATACTTCATACATAGCATTAAGAGGACAGTAAATAGTAATAGCATCAGAAGCACTATTATTCAAAGACATTGCCCCAACAGCCATTAAAGAACCTAGATTTATACCCTCTCCGAAATCTGTCATCAAATTTAAATAAGGCGTATCATCATAATTTATATTAAAAAACTCTCCCAAATCTTTGCCCAAAACCATAGTATCAATATCATCATCAAATATTGGAGTACCTGCCTTTATAGAAACTGATGACATTATTTTTGATGATTTCTCATAGGCATAACCTGAAAAGAATTTACTTTTACTTTCATTACCTACAAGTCCGCTTATATCAAGTTTTTTCTGATAATCATTAACTTCATTTATAGTATCAAGTTTTTTATAAATAACTTCAAAATCGTTATTATTAAGCATATTGATTTTTTCGCTTTTTGTATCCCAATAAGATTTATCAGCTATTACAACAGATCCTCCGCTTGTATTAACGCTTATAATAATACCTTCTTTCGTGAAGTTATTATATCCGCTTATCATCATAAGGGATACGAAAGACACTATAATAAGTATCATATTTAAAATTGTTCTGGTTTTATTATACCAAAGATTATCGAATGCTAATTTTATTATATTCATTTACATATCCAAAATATATATTTAATTTTTAATATGCACATAAATAATTATATTTTATAAATTTCCATATTTATGCAAAATATCATCAACTTTTTTGACGCACAAAAAAGTTGCAAAAAACGCAAGTACTGCAGCCTTCTATATTATTAATAATATAGAGTAATCAGCCGCACCTATAGTGTACTATCTATAATATTTAGCAATACGGTGCGGGTTGCCCATATGGGCGAATATCTCCTTCCCTCATAATATATTTTTTGTCCGCATAATCTTCTATCAATTCATCATGCGAAATAAAAAATCCTATGCCGTTTCTTTTCTTTATAGTGCTTCTTATATATTCATAAATAAATTTACTTGTTTCAGTATCTAAATTCGCACTAATCTCATCGCCGAATATATAAGGTGCCTCGCTTACCAATGCCCTTGCAATTGCAACTCTCTGTTTCTGTCCTCCTGAAAGCTGTTCCGGTTTCTTCTTTTTTAAATTATCTATTTTTAAGTTTTCTAATATTTCATCAACTTTTTTATTTATATTAGAAGAACTTTCATTTAAAAATTTAAGAGGTAAAGCAACATTATCAAATACAGTCTGAGTTTTCAAAAGCTCAAGCGATTGTAAAATAAGCCCTATATTTGAAAGCCTGAAACTGCTTCTTTCTTTATCGCTTAATTTTGAAACCTCTTTATCATTCCAATAAACAGAACCTTCTGTAGGAACATCTATACTCGATAAAATATGAAGTAATGTACTTTTACCGGCTCCTGAAACTCCAGCCACCCATACAATTTCACCGTCTTTTATTTCTAAATTTATATTCCTATTTGCAATTATATGATAATCTTTAGTTTTATATATCTTTGAAATACTCTTGCATCTTATCATAATTAGAAGTCAGAACCCTCCGCACTTAAGAATCCGTCCTTACCTTTTTCATAAGAACTTTTTAATAAATATCCGTAAAAGCCTTTAGGATACATTTTTAAAGCTTCATCTAATTCTTTAAAAGCCTTATCTGTTTCATTTACTTTCATATATGCCATTGATCTATAAATATAAGCTCTGTAAACCATATAATCAGGTAAATTGCTTGTATCATTTAAAGAATTCATTATAGAGTAATATGCAGCATTATTATAAAAACCTAAAGTAGCTATCTGCCACATTCCATAAACTTGTTTTGCCCTTATATTATTTTTATCTTTTAATAAAGCCATACGTGCATAAGTATACATATCAACTATAACACTATAAGGATATTTGTTATTAAAAAAAGCAAGTGAAGTAAATGAGTTTGCAAAATTAGCGAATGAAGCATAAATATCTGAAGAACCTTTTTTGAAAACTTTATCTTTCTTTAGATTTTTATATACCTCACCTAAAGTTTTATAATCTTCTTCAAAAGTTCCGCTTGCAATGGATACATTAGCCCAAAGAGTGTAGCATTCTATAGTTAAATGCATTTTCTCTTCTTCGCTTAAATTGCTGTTCTTAACTCTATTTAAAATATCCTTAGCTTCGCTAGTTCTTACAAGTCTTGCTCCTGAATGGTATTCATTATTTTTATTATCTATTTCTTTTAATATGGAATTAGCCTCGCTTGAAATCTCTCCGTATAATCCGCATAAAAAGAAAACGTTAATAAAAATCAAAACAATCACTCTAAACATTTTAATTTCCTTATTTTATTTATTAAACTCAAGCAATTATATATATTAAAATTTTTAAGTTTATAAAAAGTGTTTTTTATATTTTTATTATTTGTGGGGGACTAGCCCCCACACCCCCACTTCTTTTGGTGACCCAAAGAAGCAAAAGGACTGCATTTATATACAAAATATAGTCTTATTTTATACATATTCCAAATATATAAAGTTAAAAAACTTGCACTTTCGCCACAGGCGTACTTCGTATGGTTCTTTGACGAAGTTCTCAGAGCGTATGCGGCAGGAAAAAGAACAACAAAAAAATTGATAAACTTAAAAATTTTTAGTATATTTAATCATATCTTAATTAAACATTCCTTTTCCTTTGGCGTTCATATCAATAACATTTTTTATAAAAGCTCCTTCTGGGAATATATCTTTTGCCATTTTCATGTACTTATCATAATTGGCTTTATCATTATTTTTAAAATAAGCCTGAGAAGTCCATAAATAAACTATATGTTTTTCCCATTTCTCTTTAGCATTGCTTTCAGCCTTTTTAAATATTGGAATTGCTTTATCTATTCCGCCGCCTACAAATTCAGGACTATATGCTGTGAGTATTGCTTTACCCAAAAGCGAAGGAAAATGATTTGCATTGATTTTTAAAGCATTATCATATATCTCCCCAGCCTTGCCTGAAAGTTTTATAACATCATTAAATGAAGAATAATTAATAGCTCCGCTCATAACATCAGCAACAGAAGCCAAATAATCAGCATCTTTCTCTGATAAAAGAGGAGTATTCTTTTTTATATTATCATTCAATAATTTATAAGCCTCTCTTTTACTTCTAGGATTCATATATATGTCCATAAGCAAAATAAGATTATCATAAGTTTGTTTTTCTATCTTTGGTAAATTAGCATTCTTCATTTTTTCTATATTCTTATTTAAATCATCAGCTTTATTTGTATTAGCCATATAATACAAGTTATAAAGTTCATTAAATTCTTTGCTGTATGAAAAAGCAGAAAGAGTAAAAACTAAAGATAAAAATAAAACTGTCAAAATATTTCTCATCATATTCAATCCTCCTTAAAACAAAATACAATAAAAACTACTCATTATTATTAACATTATTATTCAAAATATTCTCATTATTATTTAAATTATTAACAAAAAATGCTTTGTCTTTTATCTTCATATAAATAAAATAAGAAATCATCACAGCTATAAAAGTAACTATAACAGAAATAACATAAGTAACAATTTGCTGAATTATTAAATCATTACTAATAGGTATCTTATTTATTACAAAATACAAAAAGAATGATGAAAGAGATATTCCGCTTACAACAAATCTTATAAATGCAATTATCAAAGCAGTTATTAAAGCCATATTTATATTAAAATTGAGACCTTTATTTTTAATATACTTCTTCATAAAATAAATAGTTAAGCAAGTTAATATAATACCAATCACATTCATAATAATACCCAAAGCACTTTGAAGCATAATATAAATCGAAATTACAGGCGTAGAATCTAAAATAGTAAACATTCTTATAATTTCAAACAATCTAAAAAACATATAATGTAAAATAGCAATAACTATTGAATAAACAGGAGAATATAAAAATGCAGGAAGCAGAAAAAATATACTAAATATAGCAGCACAAATTACTGCAATTATACTTAATACTTTTGAATTAAAAGGTATTAAATAAAATGATAAACTCAATGCTGTATAAAATATTAAGCATAAAAAAGAAAATATAACTTTATTTTTAATATTTGCCATAAATAACAAACTCCAAAATATTAAAATACTATAGTACTTATTATCAAGTTCATAACCAAACTTTTATTGTTATCAACACCGAAAGTTAATTGTAAAGGTGTTGTTCCGTAAAGATTATATCCTATTCCGCCTCCTACAACATACAATAAATGACCTTTATCAATACTCTCTTCAAAATATTTTCCGTAACCAACATTACCAAAAGCAACTAAGTATATATCATTAAAACCAGAAGGAAGAAATCTCATAAAAAATTTATATTCAAAATGGGCAAATGTAAGAAAATCCATATTTTTAACATGAGCTTCCAAATTTGATAAAGGCATCATCATAAGAGAATATAAATATTTAAATCCTATAGAATATTTTTTCTCGCTTTTATCAAAATAAGCACTGTATCCTATATAAGGCATAATTCCAAGCTCTCCCCAATAATGGAAGAATGAATAAGGCATACTAGCTGAAACATTATAAGAATATTGTTTTTCATTAGGTATAATACTAGCACCTACACCAGCATTGAATTTTAATTTATTAACTCCGTCATCAACAAATGTAGAACTTAAGTTAATGCTTTGATTAATCTTAAATATAGAACTTAACCTGTAAACCTCTCTTTCAGAAGTTAACATTTTACCTATATTCATACCATAATAAATACTGACATTATCAAAAGAATAACCTAATTTTAATTGTCCGTAATATTCCAAATCTTTATAATTGAATGTAGCAAATGGAGGTGTTATGCCTTGCTTATAATTCAAATCTATAAAAAATCTTCTGTATCTGTATTCCATTCCAACATTAGCAAACATTCCAAATGATGATTCTGCACCATAATCGAAACTTATTCCTACACGAGGAACATATACAAAATGCGAATTCTTTTTATATGCATATCCGAAATCAACAGAAAATGGAAATCCGAAATAATTATAACTGTAATGGAAACCTGAGTTTACAAAATCATTCTGAGCAAAAAGTAAACTTGATAATATAAAAAATAGTAATAACAATCTTTTCATAAAAACAATACACCTACTATTTATCTTATATTATTATAGCACAAGTATTATGTCTGTCAATATACTTTGTGTAAAATATTAAGAAATTTAACTCTTATATATAAAAACAAATTATTTTATGAACTGTAAACTATATACTTAAACAACTATATTTTATCAAAAATAAAATTATATTTTCTTTTTAATATATGGTGCTTTGCCCCACCCACGATGAAGGACTATATTCTAGCTTAAATTAATAATCTATATTACACATAAAACAATTTTAGTATTATTTAGCACTAATTTTATAAATGCACTTTTTGGTTCTTTTTGCGGCGGGAAAAAGAACAACAAAAAATTGACAAAGTTAAAAATTTTTA
>NZ_JAWLQI010000066.1:0-18956 GCF_036997785.1 Brachyspira pulli | reverse complement strand
TACTTTTTTGTGCGGCAAAAAAGTTGATAATTCTATATAAAGTGCATCGGTTGACAAACTTAAAAATTTTCAGTATATACCTAAACAACTATATTTTGTCAGAAATAATTTTTTTTTAATTTTAAATATCTGCAGGGCTTTGCCCTTACGAAGTACACAGTGTGCAGAACCCCACTTATTTGGGGCACTCCAAAGGCACTCATTTCAGTCGCAAAAGAAGTGGGGGTTTGGGGGCTAGTCCCCGAAAATAATAATAATATAAAAACTAAAATTGACAAAATATAATTGTTTAGGTATATATTAAAATATATAAAATAAAAAAAGAGGATAATTAAATATTCCCCTCTTTTTTTAATCTATATAATTATTAAATGAATTTTATCTTATTTCGTGTTTTCTTACTCTAGCTTTTTCTATATGAGAATTTTCCCATTCTATTTGTATATTGTTTATTCTTTGAGCTGATAATTCTCTTTTTACGGCATTTCTAGTAGCTGCATCTAATGTTGCTAAAGTAGCCATATTTGGTTTTTCTTCAGATATTAATTTTATAACAGCAACACCATTATCAAATTTTAAAACATCGCTGATAGTATTAGTTTGCATAGCAAATACATGATTATAGAAACTTTCTGTAGAAGAATCAGGTATTATAGTTCCGTCAGCAGTATTTAATCTTCCTTGATTATAAGAGAATGGATTAGCTGGTTTATAGTATTTTATATTACCATTGCCGTTTAATCTTTGTAAATTATTAATATTAGCAACTGCAGCTTTTAATACCTCTGCTTGTTTTGTTTTTTCAGCTTCTAAAAGAGTGTTTATATTCGCATTTAAATATTCTCTTTTTAATGTATCCTGATCAACATCAGTATATTTTTCAGGCATTCTTATATCATTAACTAATACAACATAATAATAGCCATTAGCATATATTGGCTTTAATATTTTTTCGCCTTTATTGTCGCCAAATATTGTATTAGCAAAATCTTCAGAAGGCATTTGCATTCTAGTGATGTATCCTAATTTATAATTATTTGTATTGATACCTTTTTCTAAAGCATTTTTCTCAAATAAAGTGATATCATCTTTTAAAGTTTTATATAAATTATCAGCAACTCCGCCGCTTTCTAACATTATCCAAGAAACATCAGCTTGAACAAAATTAGTTTTATTATCAGTAAAATATTTTTCTAAATCAGCAGGAGCTATTTCATTTGACTGAACTATTGCAGCAGCATCTATATAAACCATTTCTATATCTTTTCTTGTAAGATTCTTTTTATATTCTCTTTGCATATCAAGAGAATTTATTTTTACAGTGCTGAATAATTCAGAAGATAATGTTTGAGATAAAATATTTTCTCTTAAATCTTTTTCTATTCTAAGTTTTTCAGCTTGAGTAGTATTTTTAATGAATGATTCATAAGCCATTTCATTATAAACACCATTAGTATCTATAAATTCGCTTTTCATAGCTTCAACTATAAAGTTATCGCTAACATTTATATTTTTTCTAGCTACTTCATTTAAAAGTATAGTAGAAACAGCACGTCTGAAAGCTAAATCTTCTATATATTTATACATTTCATTATTGATTTGTATTCCAAGACTTTGATAATATGATTCTATTTGTCTGAAAGCAGTTCCGTAAGGGCTTGTACTTGTATAATATATAGGAGTTCCATTAACAGAACCTATTGTAGGAGTTTTTTGACTTCCTCTAGTATCTACTACTAAGAAATAAATAATTAAAAGTATAGAAACAGCAGATACTCCTATCCATTGTAGTGTTTTTACTACAGGACTTTTCTTTTTTGGTACAATTTTCTTGCTAGATGACATTATTCATTATCCTTCTATTTTTATATTATATTTTTATTTTATTCAAAAATTATATTATAATTTATTCATTATATAAGAAGAGTTTAAAAAATTCAAGTTTTTATGAAATTAAATTTAAATATATTGTGGTATATAAAATTTATAAAAAATAGGCATTACCATAGATGATGATAATGCCTATAAGAAGCGTATATATTATAATTTATTAATTAATCGTCCCAGTTTTGTCCCATTAACTGACCATTAGCTGATATATATAATTCCATCATATTGTTTAATTTTACTTTGTAATTTCCCCATTCTTTTTCAACATCAATAACTCTAGCCTGAGGATAAGCACGTTTTATAGTGCCTGATATAGCTTGAGGTAAAGCACTGAAAGGAACACCATTATATTCACCATCTATACTGTGCCAATTACCATTAGCTAAAAAGTCTATAGAAGCACCATTTGATAATTTAACTTCATATTTACCATCATCTCTTTCAACTTTCCATATTTTTACACCAGGATAAATTCTTTGTATGAATGCTCTTGATTTTTGCGGTAATGAAGAAGCTGGTACTACCCAATCAGCAAAAAGACTTGAAGTTGAAACTACTGTTAATGTTATTAATAAAGCAAATAATTTTTTAGTCATATTTAATCTCCTTTTATTTAATTAATTAGGCTCTGTAAATTATCTTTACAATTATAAGTATAGCAGAAAATGACTTAATGTCAATATATTTTACATTGTTTTTACTAAAATTTTACTAAATTTTATATTTTTAATAGAAATAAAATTACATTTAAAACATTATGTATAAATAGTGTATTAAATGTAAATATATTTTACTGAACTAATACTTTAGTATAATTGTATTTACAGTAAAATAATATTTTTTTACAATATATTTGATTATATACTTTTTATAAAAGCAAATATATAAGGTTATATAGTTTATGAAAAAGATATTAGAAACTGAAAGACTTATATTAAGAGAATTTGATAAAAACTCTATAGAAGATTATAAAGGATTAAGTGCCATACTTCAAGATAAAGAAACAATGTATGCTTATGAACATGCTTTTTCCGATGAGGAAGTACAGGAATGGTTTGAAAGGCAATTAAACAGATATGAAAATTATGGTTTTGGTTTATGGGCTGTAATATTAAAAGAGAATAATGAGTTTATAGGACAATGCGGACTCACCATGCAAAATGTTGATAAGAAGATACATGATTCAAATGAACTTCTTGAGATAGGGTATTTATTTAATAAAAATTATTGGCATAATGGTTTTGCTGCTGAAGCTGCTATTGCATGTAAAAATTATGCCTTCAATACTTTAAATGCTGATAGAGTTTACTCTATTATAAGAGATAATAATATATCATCTCAAAATGTTGCAATAAGAAATGGAATGAAAATAATAGACAGTATAGTAAAGCATTATTATAATATTGATATGCCTCATTATATATTTTGTGTAGAAAAATAGTAGAAAAATAAAGGGGCTATTAATAATATTATATATAATAACCCCCTAATTTTTTATGTTTTAATTAAAATTTGAAATTGTTAATCTGATCAACCATATCTTCTATTTTAGTTCTTACTTCTTTAGTAGAACTAGCATTAGATTCAGCCAATGTACTATTTTCTCCTGTTATAGAATTAAGCTGTCTTACTGAAATATTTATTTGATTAATACTATCAGCTTCTATAACAGCACGTTCTGATATAGAAGTTAATTTAGTAAGCATATCCTGAGCTAAGTTTTCAATATCAGCAAGTATTTTAGAAGAATTTTCTACAGCTTTATTTCCTATATCCACTTTAACTAAAGCATCATTAATAGTATCAGTAATATTTTTAGCAGTTTCATCAACATTTTGAGCAAGAGAACGTATTTCTGAAGCTACTACGGCAAATCCTTTACCTTGATCTCCAGCACGTGCTGCTTCAACTGCCGCATTCAAAGCTAATATATTTGTTTGAAATGCTATTGATTGAATAAGTTTAGTCATTTCGGATATTTTCTTACTAGATTCTAATATCTCATTCATACTGCTTATAATTTCAGAAGAAGATTCTACACCTGACTTAGTAGCATCAGCAACTTTAGCACTCATGTTTTTAGCATCTTCAGAATGAACATTTGTTTCATCAAGAGATGTTGATAATGATTCTATAAGACTTGATAATTCTTCTAAAGAGCTGGCCTGAGTATTTGTTCTGTCTGATAAATTAAGACTTCCATCTGAAACACTATCTATTTCTTTATTAATAAAATTTAATGACTCTTGTAAGAAATGTATGGAATCACCTAAAGACTTTTGCATATCTTTAATTGAATTAACCAATACACCCGTTTGATCTGATTTATTTAATAATTTTTCATCGAAAATAGCATCAAAATGATTATTTGTCATATTTTTTATAACTTCTATAGCTCTGTCTAAACTTTGAGATAAAGGATTAACATTCAATAAAACAAGTACAAATTGAATGCCTAAAAAACCAAAAGCAACTATTATCATTATAATAGATAATGTAATTGTTCTCTTTGTAATATTCTCTGTGCTTCCATTTCCTACTAAAATCCAAGGAGTATTAGGTATACGGTAAACAGCTGTCCATTGTTTTTTATAAAATTTAACATCATAAACTTTATCACCAAGAGTTGGAGCATTCAATTCAGTATAAATATTTTTCTGCTCATTAAACAATAAATTTTGATCTGTATGTGTAATAAATCTTCCGTCATCTAATGCTATAAAAAATTGACTATTCTTATCAGACACTAAAGCCTTAGATATTTTATTAAAAGATATATCTAATCCGACTACTCCTTTAAGCTCATTATTTTGAAAAATAGATTTAGATATAGTTATAACAGAATTTTTAGTCTCAGCATCTATATACGGCATACTCAAATAATGTGATGAAGGATTTTTTACAGCTTCTATATACCATTCTCTTGTAGTTTGGTCAAATCCTTCTATATTATCTCCGTATACTATAATTAACAGTCCTCCATATCTATATCCTACTGTACCGCTGAAGTGTATATTACCAATTTCATCTTTTGTTTTCTCTAATTCCTTAAAAGAATCAAGCATTTGACCATAATCTGTTTCATACTTACAATATGAAGATAAAACATCTATCTCTGAATAAAAGTAACTAAGCCAAGAAGAAACAGAAGATTCTTTTTTATACATATTAGATTCTATTTCTAATAAGAATTCTTTCTTATATCTAGGAATAAAGTATAACATCAAACCTATAACAACCACTATTATAAATACTGCAAATGGAACTAAAAATTTCAGCATTAAAATATATTTCTTTTTTTTGTTTTCCATAAATAATATCTCCAAATAAATAAGACTTTGGCAAAGTATAATTTTTTATTTTTTTATTGTCAAGTAATTTTTTTTACTATTAAACAATAATATTTGATTTTTACATAAAAAAGGGGGCTTAAATTAATAAGTCCCCTTCCCATATATTAATTAAAAAATATCAATATATTAATTTTTAACGTCTATTAAACTATCTCCAACATTTACATAAGAAGCATCAGTACAAGCAACATCTTTATAATCATCAGAATTTGTAACTATTACTGGAGTAACAACAGGATATCCAGCTTTCTTAATAGCATCAACATCAAATTCTAATAATAAATCACCTTTTTTAACTTTTTGTCCTTCTTCTATATGTGAAGTAAAATGTTCGCCGTTTAATTTTACTGTATCCATACCAACATGTATAAGTAATTCAACACCTTTATCAGAAGTTAATCCTATAGCATGTTTTGTTGGGAAAGCAGTTTCTATTATACCATCATAAGGAGCATAAACTTTACCTTCACTAGGATCAATAGCTATACCTTTACCCATAGCACCGCTTGAGAAAGCCTCATCTTCAACACTTTCTAATTTTACTATATTTCCTTTTATAGGAGCATATACTTTATCTACTAAAGAAAGAGAATCTGATTTTTTTACTTCCTCTTTTTTTTCTTCTGTTTTTACTGGTTCAGCAGATGCAGCCTCTGGTTCATTATCGCTTATAGGATCATGTAAATAATCTTCTAATCTTGATTTTATAACAGTAACTTTAGGGCCGTATATAACCTGTATACCATTACCTTTTTTAATTATACCAGCAGCACCGCTAGCTTTTAATGTAGCATCAACAACTTTAGATGGATCGAATACTGTAACACGAAGTCTTGTAGCACAGCAGTCTACATCGCTTATGTTTTTCTTTCCGCCAAGTCCTGAAGTTATTAATGGAGCTTCTTCATATTTAAATAAAGGATTAGCATCAACATTTTCTCCGCTTGCAGCAGCTTTTGCTGCAACAACATCGGCTCTTCTATATAATTTTGGTTCTTCACTGTCTGGTTCTCTTCCAGGAGTTTTCCAGTCAAATTTCTTGATCAAAGTTGAGAATAAGAAATAGTAAATGAAGAAGTAAGGTATACCAACTATTACTATCCATATCCAATTAGTTTTAGCATTTCCTTGTAATACGCCGAATAATAACAAGTCTATTAAACCGCCTGAGAATGTCATACCTACTGTAACATGGAATATATGCATAAGCATGAAAGATACACCAGCAAGTACACAGTGAATAGCATAGAATATTGGAGCAACGAATATAAATGTAAACTCTATAGGCTCAGTAATACCTGTAATCATTGCAGTTAATGCTGCTGAGAAAAGCAAAGCACCTACCACTTGTTTTTTCTCTTTTCTTGAAGTTTTGTACATAGCTAAAGCAGCACCTGGAAGACCGAATATCATGAATGGGAATTTACCAGTCATAAATCTTGTAGCTTCAACACTGAATGATGTTGTATTAGGAGAACCTAATTGAGCAAAGAATATATTCTGAGCACCTTCTACTAATGTTCCGTCTATCATCATAGTACCGCCAAGAGAAGTTTGCCATAATGGAGTATAGAATACATGGTGCAAACCGAATGGTATTAATGCTCTTTCTATAATACCATAGAATAAAGTACCAACATAACCAGAACCAGCTATTAAGTCACCTAATTTATTCATAAGAAGCTGTATAGGAGGCCATACATAATACATTAATATACCAACAATTAAGAATACTATTGAAGATATTATAGGTATAAATCTTGTACCGCCGAAGAATGATAATACTTGAGGAAGCTCTATAGTATAATATCTGTTATGCAAAGCAGCTACACCAAGTCCTACTATAATACCGCCGAATACACCCATTTGAAGTGATAATATACCTACAACATTTGCAGTAGAACCAGCTAATAATTTATCAGCTCCGCCCATAACTGTTATCATTTTACCTATAGATGCATGCATTACGAAAAATGCTATAGCTCCAGATAAAGCAGCAACTTCTTTTTCTTTCTTAGCCATACCTATGGCAACACTCATAGCAAATATAATAGGCAAATTACCAAATATAATATTACCAGCCTCACTCAATACTGATAATATATCATAAGCAATAGTACCAGGACCCAAAATGCCCATTAAATTATATGTTTCAAGCATTGTAGTATTAGTAAAAGAACTACCAATACCTAATAACAAACCTGCTACAGGAAGTACTGCTATAGGAAGCATGAATGATCTACCCACTCTCTGTAGCACACCAAAAATTTTATCCTTCATATAAAGAACTCCAGATTGTAAAGATATTTTTTTGATATTATAATTAATATTATGTATACTAATATCACATATATAACATCTAGCCTTATATTAAGTATAATAAATTTTTTACTAATTGTATATATTTTTTGATATTAATTTCCATATTGTAATCAATTCCAATATAAAGTTGGGTGTAAATATAGTAAATTTATCAACAAAATAGATAATAATGAATATATTAGCAAATTTAAAAATATATTTTTCATAAAAATAGGCTGCCCGCTGAAAAGCAGACAGCCATTTATGAAGTATGATTGAAATTAATCAAGCTAAGTTTATATCATTGTTTTACTGATAAACCTTCTATAATATATAGCATCATAATCAAATACTATAATCTTTAACCAATTTCACATACAAATCAATATCTTCTTCAACTGAACTATTCATAATATAACTTACAGTTAAAGTAACTTTATAAACTTGAGATGAACCTTTTTGTATATCTTGATTATTTACTATATTCATAATTCTATAACTCTGTATTTCCAATACTGATGACATAGTATATGGATCAAAGAATTGATTATTTGCTAAATTCCAATTATCAGCTATTGAATCAGCTTGTTTTAAGTCTGATACATTTATACTATATGCCTGTTGTGCATTTTCAGGATATTTTATTGTATAAGGAGCTTGTACATTAGCACTTCCGTTTCCCAAATTAATAGTTAAAGGATTTGAAGCACTTGAACCTGCACCATCTATAGATATATTCAAAGGCCAGCTTGATTTAGCTTTCACTGTTATTGTAAAAGTAGCATAACCGTTATTATTTAAATCATCACTAAATGCATATCCTTCTGCTGCTTCTACACTATATACATTTATAATACCATCTTTATTTCCTGTAGGGTATGTACTCCAGCTTAAATAATCTATACTATAATCATCAATAATTATTTTATCTTTAGAAAGTTTTTTCAAAGCCTCTCTGATACTATTTAAAGCTGTATCGGGAGTAGTACCTGACGATGCTGTTAGAGTAATAGCCGCAGAACCTACTTGTTTAGTAAATCCGCTTACTTCAATAGTATTAAGCCAAGTATTAAACTCATCTAATGTTATAACAGGTAAGTCATTTCCTTTTTTAATTTTAAGAGTCATTTTTACACCTGTTTTATCATTGTATCCATCAGATTTTGCTGTGAAAGTTATTTCAAATTCAGCAGTCTCTCCAGATTTTAAAGTTTTATGGGCATTTAATATATCATAACCTTGTAAAGTTATAGATGCAGTTCCATCTTCTTTGCTATAAGAAGCATAAAGATTATTAATTGTTATTCCTGTTGAAGTTTTTTCAACTATTGATGTAGATTGAAAAGATATATTCTCTGCATCTGTAGATACATTAAACTGAACATCTTTATATTGTCCGCTGTTATCTGTAACTATTTCTGGTGTGCTTGTAATAGTTACATTCAAATCTCTTTTAGCAAAACTTAAATTTCCATTGAATTTTACTTTAAGAGTAACGCCCCCATTTATTACTTTATTAGCAGATACTTGATTAAAATATATTGAGAAACTATTTTCAGTACTAATAGATACATCAGATATTTCTATATACTCTGTTTTTGATTTTGATATTTGCCCATTTATAGCATCTACAAAGTTAAGTAAATCAATAGTATCAGTTTTTCCGTTAGCATCTATAGTCAATTCAGCGGTATATTGATACTGCTCTTTAGTTACATTTAAACCAGCAAAATCCATAGCAAAAGTATTTCCGCCTTTACCATTTACATTTATAGTGCCTAATTGATTGATAGATTTTTTATAATCTTCTGCTGTTACCTCAGGTGTAATAGCCCAATTGGCATTAGCTTCTATTTTTAGTATAAATCCATCTTTGAAATCTGCATCTGTAGTAGGGTTGCCAGTTTGTTTATCATAAAAAATTATTTTTGCTTCTAAAGGATTACTATTTGCTTTAGAATTAGGATTAGAACCATCTGAAGCAGTACTATCAGAAGTTCTAAACTCTATTCTATATTTAAAACCATCTGTAATTTCATCAATTTTTCTGCTTAGATATCTATCAAGTCCTTTTAAATATCCAGCTTTAGCATTATTCATAGGCTTTATTGTCAAAACATTTCCTGATTGACTAAGAATTCTAAAGTCCCATTCCTGCTCACCTGCTTTTACCATACCTATAGATTTTAATTTATCTACAAATTCATTTGGTGTGGGATTTGCTCCTCCGCCGCCGCCATTTGATGGATTTGTAGGGCTGTTTCCGCAGCTTACAGCAAATAAAGTTATCAATGCTGCTATAAAAATTTTGTTAATAAACTTTTTCATAGTTTTACTCCTAAATATATTTTTATAAAAGTCAAAAGATATGACTTTGTTATCATAATTATTTTTTTTGTATAAAAAAGAATGTAAAGAATAAGAAAATAGTATTGTTATATGATGCTTGATGCTTGATGCTTGATGCTTGATGCTTGATGCTTGATGCTTGATGCTGCATAATTTTCTCTTTAATACTCTAATTGTGTAAAAAATTATATATACAATTTTAGTTATGTCAATATAAAACTATATTAATTTTTTATTTTTAAATAAATTATTTAAAAATAAAAGCAATAAAATTAGTAGGCAGGTAAATATAAATAAAAATTAAAATAAGCTTGGTTCTTCTTCTAAAGATTTATTATTATATCTATTATAAACCGTATTTTCTGTATTGAGTTCTTCTTTGGTTTTGTAGGTTATATTATATTTTTCTTCTAATAATTTTATTTTATTATACAATTTTTCTCTGTATTCATCTTTAAGAATGCCATCAGAACCATAAATATATAGATACTTCTTGTAATGCTGTGAAAAATTCTTTCTAACGAAATTTAGATATATTTTTCTGCATTCTCCTCTTAATTTCAATGCATCAGCAGCACAATAATCTATACCATACGATTTGGCAGTTTTAAAAATATCTTCAACACTATCTTCTGTAATAAATGGCATAACCGGCATTGTATGAACTGCAACTATTGCTTTTGTCTTTTTAAACTCTCTAAGCATATCAAATCTCTTTTGAGGGCTTATTACATTTGGTTCTATTAATGAAGATAATTTTTCATCTAATGTTGTTATAGTAGAAGCTATTCTTACTGGCACTATGCTTGAAAGCTCATCTATCAAATCAAAATCTCTTAATATTAAATCGCTTTTTGTGGATATGCACATCGGTGTTTTATATCTTATAAGAAGTTTTAAAACATCTCTCATAAGTTTATAATCTTTTTCAGCTTCCTGATAATTGTCAGTAACGCTTCCAAGATTTATCATATCTCTATTCCAATTCCTTGAAGAAAGTTCTTTTTCTAATACTTCAGCAATATTTTTCTTTACGAATATCTCTCCGAAAAAATCTCTTGAATTAATATATTTATGAGAATATACAGCAAAACAATAATAACATCTATGCAAACAACCTCTATATATATTTAAATCATAGCAGAATCCGTATTCATTATCTATTTTATTTAAAGCTGATTTGCAGTTGATTTCTCTATATTTAAGCATTTATTTTATCTCTTTTTATTTTTTACTCTGTATCAAAATATTGTATTTATAATAATACTGTATATTAATATTTTGTCAACTTATTATTTGTTTTTATTTATTAGATAATGTATAAATAAAAATATATTATTTAATTTTTTGACAAATTCTGACGTTTTAATAATTTATAATAAATGTTATAATATAATTAAATATAATTAAATATAATCAAATATAATTAAATATAATTAAATGAATAAAAGGAGGTATTATATTTTATGATAGAGCTCAAAGGAAAATATAATAAAGACTGCAAAATTTTCACTGATAATATTGATGAGGAATCTTATTCCATATTGTATAAAATATTAAATGAAAAAGCCAGTGAAGATGTAAAGATAAGAATAATGCCTGATACCCATTTAGGCAAAGGAGTAGTTGTAGGCTTTACAATGCCATTAACTGACAGAGTAAACCCTTTTCATATAGGTGTTGATATAGGCTGCGGAATGCTTACTTCAAAATTAAGTGATGAAATAAAAGATATACCATTAGAAAAAATCGATAAAACTATAAAACAAAATATTCCAATGGGACAAAGTATTCATAAAAAAAGTTTTAATACTCTTTTTAATTTTAAAGAACTTAATGAACTTATAAGAAATTTTATAATTAATTATAATAAAAAGTTTAATACCAAATTTGAAGTTTTTGAAATAGATAATGAATATATAGAAAAATTATGTCAAAGAATAGAAATTGATTTAGAAAAATTTCATAACTCTATAGGAACACTCGGCGGAGGAAATCATTTTATAGAAATAGGTAAATCCTCAAATAATGATTATTATATTACTATACATTCAGGTTCTAGGAATTTTGGTAATCAGGTTTGCAGATATCATGCCAAAATAGCTAAAAATAATGAAAACTATTATTTACAAGATAAAGAAATGTTTGATTATTTAATTGATATGGTAATAGCACAGTATTATGCAAAAATAAACAGAGAAACTATTTTAAAAATTATAAAAGATTCATTAAATATAGAAATAGAAGATAATTTTTCATCAGTACATAATTTTATTGATTTTGAGGATTTCATTATAAGAAAAGGTGCTATAAGAAGTTATGAGAATGAAAAAATGATAATACCTTTTAATATGCGTGATGGTATATTAGTATGCGAAGGTAAAAGCAATGAAGATTGGAACTTTTCTGCACCTCATGGAGCTGGAAGGGTTTTATCAAGGGTACAGGCAAAAAATCAATTAGATATGAAAGAGTTTGAAGATTCTATGAAAGGAATTTATTCTAGCAGTATATGCAAAAATACTTTAGATGAATCTCCTATGGCTTATAAAAATCCAAATAAAATAGAAGAATTAATAGAACCTACTGTAAAAGTTATAGATAGATTAAAGCCTGTATTAAATATAAAATCTACTTCAAAATAAAGTTTATAAAAACATAAAATTACTATTGAAAATAATTTTATATAATATATAATACTTGAAAATATATTTTAGGAAATTATAAAGAATGAAATCAATCATCGTTATGAACAATATAATGCTTTGTCTCATGCAAATGCGTATGTTAAATAATGATGGCTGTAAATAATAATTTGTTTTTTTATTTTGTACTTTAAAGCCGTCAAAGTTTTTTGGCGGCTTTTTTATTTTTTAAATCTTAACAATAAAAAGGAGAATGCAATTATGTCAAGAGAATTGAAATTTGAAACATTAGCAGCACATGCAGGTCAGGATTTTGAAGATACATTCGGAAGCAGAGGAGTTCCAATATACAGAACTACTTCATATCTATTTAAAAATTCAAAACATGCAGCAGATTTATTCGATTTAAAAGAAATGGGATATATTTATTCAAGAATGGGAGATCCTACAACTGAAGTATTAGAAAAGAGAATAACTGCTATGGAAGGAGGAAAGGCATCTGTTGCAGTTTCTTCAGGAACTAATGCTATATTCTATACTATAATTACTATATGTGAGGCAGGAGATGAAATAGTTTCTGCATTCAATGTTTATGGAGGAACTTATTCTCAATTTGGAGCAATACTTCCTAAATTTGGAATCAATACGAAATTTGTAGATGCTAAAGACCCTAATAATTTTGCAAAAGCAATTACAGATAAAACTAAATTAATATTCATTGAAACAATTTCAAATCCTTCATTGGATTTTACAGATATTGAAGCAGTGGCAAAAATAGCACATGATGCTGGAATACCATTGGTAATAGACGGTACTTTCACAACTCCATATCTTCTTCAAACTATTAAACATGGTGCTGATATAGTTATAAATTCACTTACTAAATGGATAGGCGGACATGGAAATGCTATAGGCGGAATAATAACAGATTCTGGTAATTTTAATTGGCAAAGCGATAAATTTCCTCTATTTTCAAAACCTGATGCAAATTATCATGGTCTTCGCTGGGCTTATGATTTACCTGATGAACTTAAAAATATAGCATTTACTTTAAGAGTAAGAACTGTACCTCTTAGAAATTTAGGAGCTTGTTTATCTGCAGACAATTCTTGGATATTTATTCAAGGAACTGAATCATTAGCAGTAAGAATGGACAGACATTCATCTAATGCTTTAAAAGTTGCTGAGTTCTTAGAAAAAGATGATAGAGTTGAATGGGTAAGATATCCGGGACTTAAAAATGACCCTTCATACAATATTGCAAGCAAATATTTAAAAGATAAATTCGGCGGAATGGTTGTATTCGGCATAAAAGGCGGATATGATGCTGCTGTAAAATTTATAGATAATATAAAATTATTCTCACACTTAGTTAATGTAGGCGATGTAAAAAGTTTAGTTGCTCACCCTGCTTCTACAACTCATTCTCAATTATCAGAGGAAGAATTGATAAAAGGAGGAATAAGTAAAAACTTTATAAGACTTTCTATAGGAATAGAACATATTGATGATATACTTTACTATTTAGATGAGGCATTGACTATAGCAAATAAATAATGAATAAATAATTATAATAAAAAAATAAATATTTTATTTAAGGAAGTATTTATGAAGAAGATTAAAAATAATAAAAAAGAAGAAGAACAAATCGAAGAACAGGAAAAAAGCGAAACTCAATTTTATACTTATGATAAATCATTCAAATTTGAAAATGGTGCTTCAATAGATGAATTGACCATAGCATATACAACTGCTGGTAATTTGAATGTTCATAAGGATAATGCCATTTTAATATGTCATGCTTTCACAGGCGATGCTGATGTGCTTACTTGGTGGAGTAATTTTGTAGGGAAGAATAAAGCAATAGATACTAATAAATATTTTGTAATATGTTCTAATGTTTTAGGAGGCTGCTCCGGAACTACAGGACCTTCATCAAAGAAGCCTAACAGCAATTTATATTATGGTACAGATTTTCCTACTTTCACTATTAAAGATATAGTAAAAGTACAAAAAATATTAGTTGATTATTTGGGAATAAAAAAATTATATTGTGTTGTAGGAGGTTCTATGGGAGGAATGCAGGCTTTACAATGGACTGCCACTTATCCTTCTATGATGGAAAAAGCTATAATAATAGCAAGCTCTATGTGCCACTCACCTATGCAAATAGCATTCAATGAAATAGCAAGACAGGCTATAACTGAAGATAATGAATGGTACGGCGGAAAATATTACGGCATGTCATCTCCGGACAGAGGTCTTGCTTTGGCTAGAATGCTTGGACATATTACTTATATGAGTGAAGAATACATGAGAAAAAAATTCGGAAGAAAGAGAAAAGAATCATTAAAATATTTTACTCCTTCTTTTGAAGTAGAAAATTATCTTCATTATAATGGAGAAAAATTCACTGCAAGATTCGATGCTAATAGTTTTTTATATCTTACTAAAGCTATGGATTTTTTTGATGTTAAAGATGATATTAAAAAAATAAAAAATAAGAAAAATATTTCTCTTAATAATGTATTGGTAATATCTTTTATATCTGATTGGCTATATCCAAGTACTCAATCTGTTGAGATAGTAGGTGCATATCAGCATTCTAATATTAATACTGAATTTTGTGAAATAGAATCCAATTACGGACATGATGCATTTTTGATAAAGAATGCAGAACAAACTAAATATATAAAAAAATTCTTGAATAATTAATTTATCTTTTGAAAATAGGCTGTGATACTTTATTTCAGCCTATTTTTATACCTAAAACAACTATATTTTGTCAATTTTAGTTTTTTCAATTTTATTGTTTGTGGTGGCTTTGCCCCCACACCCCCAGTTCTTTTGTTGTCACAAAGAACCAAAAAGACTGCATTTTTAATGTATATCATATATTTAATAGGCATGTTTTTAATATAAAGCTCTAGCAGTTGCGTTTTTTGCTACTTTTTTGTGCGACAAAAAAGTTGATAATTCTATATAAAGTGCATCGGTTGACAAACTTAAAAATTTTTAGTATATACTTAAACAACTATACTTTGTCAAAAATAATTTTTTTAAATTTTAAATATCTGCAGGGCTTTGCCACGCACCCCACTTCTTTTGTGACTGAAAGGAGAGCCTGTGGTATTGCCACAAAGAAGCTATATTCTCGATAAACTCGGATACGCTTCGCGAAGGGCTATATTTTAGCTTAAATTGATAATTTATATTACATGTAAAACAATTTTAGTATGATTTAGTACTAATTTTATACCTTGCACTTTTTGCAACTTTTTGCGGCGGGAAAAAGTTGAATAAAAAAATGACAAAGTTAAAAATTTTTAGTATATACCCAAACAATTATATTTTGTCAAAAATAAATTTATATTTTTGTTTTTATATCTGGGGCTTTGCCCCAGACCCTAGTTCTTTTATTGGTATAAAAGAACCAAAAAAAACTGCATTTTTAGTCTAAATCTAGGTTATACCCTACATTTCATACATATATTTTTAATATCAAGTTCTAGTAATTGCGTTTTTTGCAACTTTTTTGTGCGGCAAAAAAGTTGATAATATTATATAATGTGCAGTAGTCGGCAAAATGAAATTGTTTCAGTATATATTAATACTTTATTCATTTTTATTTATGTTTCTTCTTTCATTATATTTTTTCATTAAAGCCTAGTGATAAATCTATTTCTTTACTATAATTGTTTTCATAATTCCATTTATATAGTTTCCAATTATTGGTATTTAATATATTATTTTTTACATGATAATAAGTATTAAAATCATAAGTATTTGAATTTTGTTTCTCAGGCTTCCAGCTTCTGATTCTTATTATATTAGCACCATTAGTTTTATAATCGTTAGTTATTATTTTATTATTGAATCTGTTTTTTATTCCTTTTATATGCTTAGTTGCTAAATATGGCATGTCTGCTACCGTCATAAAGTTAGTATTTATAGTTAATCTTCCTTTTGAATTAAAATCTTTATACATCAGTAAAGCATTATATAAGGCAATGAATTTCATATTAGGTTTATCAAAATATTTAGAATTTACTCTATAACCATGATCTGAAATTATTATTATTTTAGTGTTATTATAAATATCATTTTGTTTTAAAAAATCTATTATTTTAGCAACTGATTTCATAGAAGCGGCATTAGCATAAAAATGTTTAACGCTGTTAGTATCTTTATATATTTTTAAATCATTTGTATCTATATAATTTGAATTAACTGTAGGTATTAAACTAGGCAAAAAATAATGAGGTTCATGCGTTGTATTATTATGAAGTATATTATAATTGTTGCCTTTTTCTTCTATATTAATCAAATCTTTTATAGAATCTAATATAGCATAATTTTCTATGCTTGTATTCATAGTATTGTTTTTATTTATAAACCATCTGCTTCCGCTGTATAATGTTTGTCTGAACCATACCGGAATCATTCTAAAAAATGAAAATCTAATTAATTTATCATTGTCTAAATTATCCGTATGAATATTATTTTCATTTGTATATTTGTTTATACTATAATCATAAATATAGTCTTTATTATACGCTTTTATATTTGTAAAATCATTGAATATAGTTAAATCGCCTTCAAAAGACATGTTGGCATAAACTGGTTCAAATATGTATGATTTATAATTGAATTTTTCTAAAGCAAAAGGAAGCATTAATAATGCTTTATTATGAACATTGGTAAGATTATATTTTTTATTTGTACTAATTTCATAAGGCAGATAATCATAACCTCCATAAAGAGAAGCTATTGTTATTGTATTATAGTTATAAGAAACTGTATTAGGATAAAGTACAAAACCATCAAATATATCTTTATAATTATCAAACCTATTAAATGCATCTAACCAATATGTTGATACGGCTCTGTCTAGTATTATTACAAATATATTATTTCCTTTCTTTGAAAGATTGAATATTTTTTCATTATCAGCAATCTTTTTAGTAATTTTATTGTCATTATAATTTAATATTCCATAAGTATAGAAAATGGAAGATATAATTAATACTAAAGATATTATAGAATAAATGTTTATTAAAATACTGCATTTATATTTTATTATCATTATAGAAATAAATACCAATGAAACAGATATAATTACAATATTTATAATTATATCTTTAAAAGAAGGAACAATTGAATTAACATTATCAAATATAAAATCAGAATTAATATTTGAATAATTTCCGCTTAAAACAAATGTATCAAGTACGAATAATATTGCTAAGAAAGAAAAAATTAAAGTTAAATAGTTTTTTACTTTACTGGAAAATAATGCATATAAAAAAATTGGATAAAATAAAAATATTCCAATACTTATAGAAAAATTATTAATAATCAAAATTAAATGATTTTTAAAATCGGATATAGAACTATTTATCAATGAACTTGGTATAAATAATCCTGATAATATTGTAATAATTAAACATGATGTTATAAGAAGTTTTTTTCTATATTTTATAAAGACATTATTTTGAATAAGTAATTTATCTATATAATCAAAATTCAATGTTGCTATTACTGCTATGAATAAAGTTAAAATAATATCTATTTTTTTATTTGAAAAAAACAATAATACTATAAAAATTAATACCGCTGCTGCATTGTATAATAATTTGTTTTTATCAAATAATTTATATATTTTGTATTCTATAACTATATTTTTAATTAATGAAAATAAACAATTCAAATTCCAATAAAATAATAATCCTGAAGGAGAATTATAAAGTAAAACCAAAAATATTAGTGAAGTAATATAAAGAGGCATACTTTCTTTAAGACTTAATTTTTTGCTGTAAACGAATCCTGCAAGAATGCTGAATATTGTCATAGTAAAAGGCAGTAAATTAATGCCGTTAATCAAATTATCAGGCTTTGAAAAATCTTTTATAAAAAAGAAAGAACCTTGAGATAAATCATTCAAACTATATATAAAATTATAAGCAGCAATGAAAAAAGGTATTTGTATAAGCAAACCTAAAACGCCTCTGAAAGCATAAATCATTTTATATCCGTTAATTCTTTGGCAGGCTCTTATAAGCAAATAACGCTGATCGCCTTTATATACAGATTTTATATTATCTATCATCTGCTTCATTTTGTTTTGAATATCACGTTCTTTGCTTTGCCATATTTCTGCTATATTGTAAAGAGGCAATGATAATAAATTTACAGATAAACTCAATAAAAATATACTCATACTATATGAACAATTCAATATATTATTAAATAGAAAAAATAATATTTCTATAATGAATTCTATTGGGAAAATAGTAATATTATAAAATATATTCAATATGATCATATATACATTTCCAAGGTATTATATAAGTGAAAAATAAGTTTATATATAATAACATAAAATTTATTTAATAAAAGTTCGTTTTATAATATTAAT
>NZ_JAWLQI010000065.1:0-19147 GCF_036997785.1 Brachyspira pulli | reverse complement strand
ATTTATAAAAAAATAGTGATATTGATTATTATACCAAATATAGGTATAATATAGTAAATTTATTTTATAAAAGGAAAATAATGTTTTTTGGGGATTTTAAATTTATAATTTTTTACATACTGATTCCTGTACTTATAATATTGTTTATATTTTCAAGAAAGAAAGTACATAAAGTATTGTCAGTATTTACAAAAAATTCTAATTTTCAAAATGATAGAAATTATAAGAGAATATCAAATTTAAGGATATTTTCTATTATATTTATGATTCTTGCAGTAGCATGCTTGATATTTGCTTTAATGCAGCCTAAATGGGGAATAATAGAACAAAAAATAAAAACAGATAATTATATGGTAACTATAGCATTAGACTTATCTAGGTCTATGGACGCTTATGATGTATGGCCTTCAAGACTAGAAAGAGCTAAAATGGAAATAGAAAAATTCGTTAAAAGCACTGATAATTTATCTGTTGCTTTAGTTGGATTTGCTGGAACAAGTTTTATAGCTTCGCCTTTTACGCAGGATATGGAAACTTTTTCATATATATTGAATAATTTAACTACAAAATCCGTTACATTACAAGGTACTAGAATAGCTGATGCCTTACTTACAGCAAAAAATACATTTAATGTGGATGCTGTAAGTAAAAAAGCAATAGTTCTAATAACAGATGGTGAAGATCATGGCGGATATTTTGATGAGGTTTTAAAACGGTTAAAAGAAATGAATATAAGCGTATATACTATAGGTGTAGGAACAACAGCAGGTGCATCTATAAGTACAGATTTGGGTGTAAGAGAAAAAACTATAATTTCAAAGAGAGATGATAATACATTAAAGTTGATAGCTGATTCTACATCAGGAAAAAGCTATATAGCAGAAAATGTTTCATTGGATAATATATTTAATGATATGAAAAATAATATGGACAGTGTAGCTTCTATAAATAATACTAGAAGTTATAAAGAGAGATTTCAGATATTTCTCGCTATTTCTGTAGGATTGATTTTTATATCAAGCATACTTAATATATTAACTCAAATAAGAATTAAAAATAACAATAAAGAAAGCGTAATTAAGAAAAAAGCAGAATCATATTAAAATAGGAATTTAACATGAAGAAATATCAATTACTGATAATTTTATTATTAATATTTGTATCAATTACTAATGTGTATGCATTTTCATTGAATGAATTAACTGCCAAACTAGATGTAGATAAAGCAAATAGATTAATGAAAAAAGGTGATTATGACGGAGCCATAACTTTGTATGAAAAGGCGTTAAGTAAAGTTCCTAATTCTCCAGAGATATTTTATAATATGGGTACTACAATGTCATCTATTGGGGATCTTAACAGTGCTATTCAATTATTTGATATGGCTAAGAAAAATTCTACAGAAAAAACAAGCAAAGAAATTAAAAGTGCTATTCATTATAATGCAGGATTAACAAGAATAGAAGGAGAAGATTATCAGGGTGCTATAAATGAATTAGTAGAATCTTTAGTTAATGCTCCAAATGATAATAATGCCAAAAGAGCTTTAGAATATGCCTATAAAAAGCTGGAAGAACAGAAGAATCAAAATAATACTGGCCCTAGCACTCAGCAGGATAATAAAGAAAATCAAAGCGGTCAAAGCGATAATAATAATGGAAATTCTGGTCAAAATGATGAAAATAATAATAATCAAGACAATAATCATGGCGACCAAAATAGCCAAAATAATCAAAATAATGATCAGAACAATCAAGATAATCAGGATAATCAAAACAATCAGAACAGCAGTAATGGTGAGGATAATCAGAATAATAACGATAATAATAATCAGGATAATAATTCCAACAATAATGATGATCAAGATAACAACAGCAATCAAAATGAAGACAATCAGGACAGTAAATCGGATATTGACAGATTATTAGAATCTTTAAGACAGTATAGAAAAGATAAAGATAATGGAGATCAATATTACGGCGGAGGAAGAATTGATAAAGATTGGTAATGTTTTTATTAAAGTTATATTAACAGTATTCTTTATTACTTATTCATCACTTTTGGCACAAACTACCATAACGGCTAAATTTTCAGATGAAAAGATAGGCATAGGTGAAGTGTTTACATTATCTGTTACTATTAATAATAATTCCGGACGTGTTACAGTTCCAGATGTAGACGGATTTGTGCTAAGAGGTACATCTCAAAGTGTTAATATGATGTATTCTTCCGGTACGTACAGAACAATAAAAACATATAATTATACCTATGTGGCAAATAAAGAAGGTGTTTACAATATAGATGATATAAGAGTAAAAGTAAATAATAATACTTATGTTGCCAATCCTGTTAAAATCGAAGTCGTTGATGCCCCTGTAAGGAATGCAGATGATAAATATGTTCCAAGCGGTAATGGCTTTGATGATTTTATGAATTATAATATTGATATATTTATTGATAATAAAATAAGCAAAAAAGAAGTATATTTGTATGAACCTATATACATAGAACAGAAAGTTTATTCTCATATACCAGTAAATGTTTTAGGTTTTTCAAAAATACCGGATAGAACCGATTTTATTTCTTATTCAGAATCTTCAGAATACAATTCATTTACTGAAATAATAGATAGAAAAAGAGTAAATGTAATACCATTAAAAAAAGAAGTTTTGTATCCTGTAAAATCTGGAACTAAAGATATATTTACAACGCCTTTTGTTCTTGAAAAAGAGCTTATGTTTTATGATAGAATTCAAGAGGGCGAGCAAAAATTTACTATTAAAGTATTGCCTTTGCCTGATAAAAAAGGATTTGAAAATTTTTCCGGTGCTGTAGGAAATTTTAATTTTAGTGCTAAGGTAAATAAAACTAATGTTGTTGTGGGTGAAGAATTATTGATAACAATAGAAGTTACCGGAGAAGGAAATACATCTATAATAACAATGCCTAAAATTAATGATAATATCACTAATTATTTTTCAGTATATCAGCCTAAAACTTATGAAACAAATTGGTTTGACGGTACAAAGATGCTAGGAAGAAAAGTAAAAGAGTATGTATTAGTTGCTAAGAAAGAAGGAGCATCTACAGTATCAAATATTAATTTCTGTTATTTTTCTCCTGATAATAAAAGTTATACCAATGTTTATTCAAGCGATATTAATTTAATAGTATCTGGAATTAAACAATCAGCATTAGGTCAAAATAATGCTTTATTTGTAAATAATGACGGAGAAGATTTTAATACTATACCTATAAAAAATAGTACTCTAAAGAAAGAAGATAAAAATTTCATGTTATTGAATATGAATATTGTATATATCTACATAATAGTATTGATATTTTTATCTATAGTTATATACAATTCAAATAAGTTATCAAAACTAAAATTATTATTTAATAATTCTAAAAAAGATAAACATTCTGATTTAGATGATATTATAAAATATTATAATGAAAATAACAGACAAGAATATTGCAGACTTGTAGAAAAGAATTTATTAAATGCTTTAAAAAATAAATTTAATATTGACAGTACTCAAAAATTGAATGATTATATTGATAATGAAAAAGCAGAAGAAATTAACAATATAATCAATAAATGTAAATTTGAATTATATTCAGGAAAATCATCTAATAATGAAGATTATCATACTATGGCTATGGAATTAATAAAATATATAAAAGAATTAAAAATAAAAAAGTAAAGAATATGGACTGTAAGTAATATGAAAAAATTGTTATTTATGCTTTTATTATTTCAATCATATATTTTATTTGGTGAAACAAATTTAGTTACTGACTTAGATCAAATAAATAAATTATTTGAAAGTGCTAATACTTTTTATAATGAAGGAAAATATTTAGAAGCTAATAATTTGTATAAAGATATTATTTCATCAAATTTTATTTCAAAAGATTTGTATTATAATTTAGCTTCTTCTTATGCCTCTATAGGAAGCAATGGATATGCTGTTCTTTATTATGAGAAGGCACTTAATATTTCGCCTTTCGATAAAGAAATAAAATCTATGATAAGTTCTATAAATGGAAACAGTGATTATGATTCTGCTCTTATCATAACTATGTATTTACTTTTAATATTATTTTTGATATTTTTTACAATTCTTATTTTACTATTTATTAAAAATAAAAGAATTAATAAATTTTTAGTAATGGTTTCAATAGTATTTTTTATACCATTAATAATAGTAAGCAATTATGTAAATGATGATTATATTGTAACTATTAATAATGCCAATCTATACAGCGGAAGCAGTACAAAGTCTGATATAGTTTCTCAGATAGCAGAGGGTCAAAAATTAAGAATAATTGAAGAATATACTAATTGGTATTATGTACAAGGTAATTTCAAAGGCTGGATAAATAAAAGCGTTGCTGAAAAAATATAGTATTTAAATAATATTTATAAGTACGGTATATACTGAAACAATTTCATTTTGCCGACTACTGCACATTATGTAATATTATCAACTTTTTTGCAGCACACGCTCTGCGGACTTCGTCAAAGTTGCTGCCTACGGCACGCAGAGCGAAAAACGCAATTACTAGAACTTTATATAAAAAATATATGTATGAAATGTAGGGTATAACCTAGATTTAGACTAAAAATGCAGTTTTTTTGGTTCTTTTATACCAATACTTACAGTACTTCCTTCGGTCGTAAAAGAACTGGGGTGTTACGAAGTACGCAGAGCGGTGGGCAAAGCCCCAGATATAAAAACAAAAATATAAATTTATTTTTGACAAAATATAATTGTTTGGGTATATACTAAAATTGTATTATTTAAAAGTTCTCTCATCAAATAGTTTTATTATATCATCTCTTTTCTTTCTTGCTGCTATTCTATAAGCTGTGTTGCCGTAACTGTTTCTCTCTCTAGGATCAGCACCAGCATCTAAAAGTTCTTCTATTATATTTAGAGGTGTACCTATAGTTCTGTATATCTTTCTGTTTAAAGTAGGATCCATTGTAGGTGCCTCATAATCATACATTACAGCACGTATTAAAACTGTATTGCCGTTTCTATCTCTAGCATTAACATTAGCACCAAGATCTATAACCTTTTTTATTAAATCAAAATCTAAATCCCTTTTTTCTATTAAATACATCAATAATGTTTTACCGTCATTTGTACTAAAAGAATTAATATCAGCACCTAAATTAATATATTCATTAAGTATGCGTGTAGAATATGTACTGTCAAAATTAGTAGATATAACTTGAGCATTATATATTATGCCGTCATTTAAATTTGTTGCTCCAGCATTAACTAATTCTTTTATTATATCAATGTTGGTAGTGGCAGTTAATGGAGATTTTCTCTCAGCACCTTTATAATTTCTGTACGCTTCTATATAAGCTCTGGTATTAACATTGGCACCATTATCTATTAAATATTTTACAACTTCTAAATGATTGCCCTCACATGCTGAAACTAAGGCAGGATTAATGTCTTTAGCACCTAATTCTATAAGTTTCTGTACTATCTCTAATTGCCCGCCTATTGCAGCATAAGATAAAGCCAAATTATAATTACTTGCCCCAGCTTTCATTATTTCTTCAGCTATATCCCAATAACCTTCAGCACATGCCACATAAAAGGCAAAATCAAAATCTTTAGCACCAAAATCTAATAATTCCTTTACTATATCCATATTGCCTATTTGAGTTGCATACATTAACGGAGTCATACCATAGTTAATATTATATAAATCTAGGTTCTCCCCTTCCCTCAATAATGTCTTTATTTTATTTAAATCATTATTCTTTATAGAGTCCATCAATTCATCATTTTGAGCAAATAATAAGGCTGTATTAAATATTATAAATAGTAAAATTATTATCTTCTTCATTATTAAATCCAAGTTATAAAATACCGCTATAATTATCGGAAACAATAAAAGTATACTTATTAAATAAAAAATTTGCAAAATTCTAAATAAAATGCCGAAATTAGTAAACATAACTACAATATATTCCTATAGGTATGTTGCTATTTATTTTTATAGGTTTATAATTTTAATATAGGGGTAGAATTAAATATTTAAGAGGTATGAATTATGGAAATAAGTATTCGTAATAATGCTCCTTACATAAGAAACAATAATAGCATAAGAAATAATAACAATAATGTCAATAATATTGTTCAGGAAGCAGCATCTAAAACTCCATTAAGCGAAGTTGGTGTATGTAAAACATGTGCTTCAAGAACTTATCAAGACGGCTCTAATGATATAGGGGTATCATTCAAAAGTCCTACACGTATAGATCCTTCAAGTGCACCTTCGCTTGTAGCATCACATGAACAGGAACATGTTGCTAATAATCAAAGATCAGCAGAAAAAAGCGGCGGAGAAGTTATTTTCCAAAATGTAACATTAACTACTAATATATGCCCAGAATGTAAAAGAGTATATGTTTCAGGCGGTGTTACTAGAGCAGCTATAGCTAGTTCTTCAAGCAAAGGAAATAATATAGATACTTACGCTTAAAAATTTTATTTCTTATTTTTTATTAATACTATAAAAAATCTCTTTTTATAACAAAAGGCTTATTACAAATATAACATGCTATATAGTAATCTCATAGTAAAAAAATTTATTCTTAACATATTTTTATAAAACTTTCATTGATTTTTTATTTTTTAAATATAAAATAATCCAATATAAAAATTTTGGAGATATGTACAAAAATGAGAGAAATAATAAATTTTAACACTAACTGGAAATTTTTCAAAGAATGGAAAGATAATATGAAAAATGAAAAGTTAGATAACGGAGAAAATATTACTTTACCTCATACAGTTGCAGAAATACCTTTACACTATTTTGATGAATCTGATACTTGGCTTGTTGCTGGATATCAAAACTCATTCAAATATGAGAAATCAAAATTAGAAAACAAAAGAGTATTAATTAACTTTGAAGGTGCTATGGCAGCTTGTGAAGTATTTGTTAATGGACAAAGTTTCGGAGAACATAAAGGCGGATATTTACCATTTATACATGATATCACTGATGTATTAAAAGATGGTGACAATATTATATCTGTAAAATTAGACAGTACAGAAAGAAAAGATATACCACCATTCGGACATGAAATAGATTATTTATGTTACGGCGGAATATACAGAGAAGTTCAAATAATAATAGTAGATAATGTTTCTATAGAAAATGTTATGCTTACTGGACTTTCAGATCAAACATTAACAGGAAAAATAAGAATAAGAAATAGTAAAAAAGAAAGTGTAAAAGAAAAAGTTTCTATAGATCTTTATAATAGAGAATATCATATATGTAAAATAGAAAAAGAAGTAACTTTACAAAGCGGTGAATTATTTACAGATATAGAAATAAATGAACATATAGATTCTGACAGAATAGAACTTTGGACTATTGATAATCCTAGACTTTATAAAGCAGAAGCTACTCTTTCTAATGAAGATGCACTTTCTGTAAGAATAGGATTCAGAACTGTTGAGTTTAAAGAAGATGGCTTCTTCTTAAATGGAGAGAAAATCAAATTAAGAGGATTAAACAGACATCAAAGTTTCCCTTATGTTGGTTATGCTATGCCTGAAAGAATACAGAAAAAAGATGCTGATATATTAAAATTCGATTTAGGTCTTAATGTTGTACGTTCTTCACATTACCCTGCTTCAAGACATTTCTTAGACAGATGCGATGAAATAGGTTTAATGGTATTTGAAGAAATTCCTGGCTGGCAGCATATAGGCGATAAAGCTTGGCAAAAAGTTTCTGTAGAAAATGTTAAAGATATGATAGAAAGAGATTTCCACCATGCTTCTATTATAATATGGGGGGTAAGAATCAATGAAAGTCAGGATAATCATGATTTCTACACAGAAACTAATGAAGTTGCTCATAAATTAGATAAAACTAGACAAACAGGCGGTGTAAGATATATAGTTGGAAGCGAACTATTAGAAGATGTATACACAATGAATGACTTTAATTTAGATGGTGTTGCAGATCCTATAAGAGCTCAGAAATGTGTAACTAGATTGGATAAAAATGTTCCTTATATGATAACAGAATATAACGGACACATGTTCCCTACTAAAATGCATGACTGTGAAGAAAGAACTATTGAACATACTAGAAGACATTATGCTGTAATTAATGCTGTTGCTATAGATAAACATCTTGCTGGTTCTACTGGTTGGTGTACTTTCGATTATCATACACATTATAATTTCGGTTCTGGAGACAGAATTTGTTATCATGGTGTTTATGATATGTTTAGAAATCCAAAATTGGCTGCAAGCGTATATTCATCACAAATGAGTAAAAAGAATGGTATAGTATTAGAACCTATAACATTATATGCCAGAGGAGAAAGATCTATAGGAGGTGTTTCACCTTTAATGATTTCTACAAACTGTGATTATATAGAAATATATCATAATAATGATTTAATAACTAAAGAATACCCAGCAACTGGAAAATATCAAGGCTTAAAACATCCTCCTGTAATAGTAAATTTAGCTGTTAATATTCCTGGTGTAAGTGAAATGGACTGGGTTGATATTAGAATAGTCGGCTATATAGATGGAAAACCAGCTATAGAAAAAACTTATTTAAGCAACCCTACTTTCAAAGCATTAGAAGTAAAAGCTGATGATACAGAAATAAATTCTATAAATGATGGTTCTACTTGGGACTGTACTAGAATTACAGTAAAAGCTGTTGATGCTGTAGGAAATAGACTTCCATATATAAATGAAGCTATAATAATAGATGTTCAAGGTGACGGAGAATTAATAGGAAACGATAATCCTGTACTTGAAGGCGGTTACTATTCTTTCTGGGTTAAATCAAATGATAAAAAAGGAAGCATAAAAGTAACTGTAAAAAATAAAAGAGTTGCTGATCAAACTTTAGAAATCAAAGTAAAATAATTAATTTAGTATAAATAAAATTATTTATAGGGCTTGAATATATAATATTCAGGCCCTTTTTTATTATAAAATTATATACTCATAAATAACAATACTTGTTTTATTTTAAATTTATTGTTTAATATAATTAGAAAATTTATTAAAGCAGGTAAACCCAATGAAAAATGAAGATATAAAAAAATATGTAGAAGTTATATATGATTTTTGGTACACTTCTAATAGATTTTATTATTTGTGGGCTAAACAATACGGTATTACAGATTTAGCATTATTTACTTTATTTATCATATATAATAGTAAAGAATGTATGCAAAACACAATAACAGAAAAATTATCTGTACCAAAACAAACTGTATGTTCTATATTAGATAATTTTGAAAAAAAAGGATATATAAAGAAAAAAATTAATCCTGAAGATAAAAGAAACAGATTAATAAGTTTAACAAAAAAAGGATTAACTTTTGCTGAACCTATTTTAAAAGAATTAGAAAAATTAGATGTAGCAATGCTAAAATGCTTATCAGCAGAAGAAATAAAAAATTATGTAGAACCTCAAAAGAAACTTATCAATTTTATGGAAAATTATTTTAATAACTAATATATTGAATTTATATTAATAATCATTATAATAATATAATTAATACTATATAAAGGCGGTTTTATTTTGAAAGTTATACCTTCAGATAGTCTTTTAAAAAACAGACAAGAAAAAGTTAGTGAAAAATTATGTGCGGATTGTAATTCTTTATGCTGTCATGACTTGGTTATGGAAATAGCTCCACCTAAAAATGAAAGCGAACTTAATACATTAAAATGGTATTTACATTTCAGACATTCATTTATTTTTATATATGAAAAAACTTGGTATCATATGATAAGAAGCGAATGCAGATATTTAGATAAAAAAACTTATCTTTGTAAAAATTATGAAAACAGAAATGAAATTTGTTCAAAGCATAGCCCTCCAAAATGTGAAAGATACGAAGAATGGTATGATATAATCTTTGATGATCAATATGAATTGGAAAAATATGTTTATGAAAATAAAATTATAAAGAAAAAATCAAGCAGCAAGAAAAAAACTGCTAAAAAAGTAAAAAATAAATAATATTATGAAAAAACAAAAAATCAAAAGAGTATGCATAACATATCCGCCGTTTGAATATAATAATGGATATCCTCTGATATCTTTAAATAGACAATTTCAATGGTTAAGAAATCCATCTTTTTCATACCCTATTATTCCATCTTATGCAGCTACTCTTTTAAAAAATAATGGTATTAATGTTGTATTTCTTGATACAATAGCAAGAAGTATGACAACTATAGAATGGTTTGAAAATATAGAAAGTATATCTCCAGACTTAATATTTTTTGAAGTAAAAACTCCTCTTATTAATTATATATGGGATACAATAGAAGTACTAAAAGGAAAATATGAAGATACTTATATAGTTTTAGCAGGAGATCATGTTACAGCCTTACCAGAAGAAAGTATGGAAAAATCAAAAGCAGATTTCATACTAACAGGCGGTGATTATGATATGCTTCTTTTGAATTTGGTTAATCATATTAATAACGGAGAAAAATTAGATAAAGGAATATACTATAGAACAATAAATGGAAATATAAGAAATACTGGAAAATTTGTATTAGATGAATCATTAGACAGACTTCCATTTATAGACAGAAACCTTACTAACTGGAAATTATATTCCAAATCAAATGATTATTTTAAGAGAACTCCAGGAACATTTATAATGGCTGGCAGAGGCTCTATATATAATAACTATAACAGTAATTCGTCTAATATACTTTTTAACAATATAAGATTAAGAAATCCTATTAATGTAGTAGACGAAATAGAATATTTAAATAAACGTTATGGCATAAAAGAAATATTAGACGGAACAGTTTACTTTCCTACAGGAGAATGGCTTTCATTATTCTGTGAAACTATGAAAGAAAGAAAATTAAATAAAAAAGTGCATATAGATTGTTATATATATCTTGGAGTTTTGGAATATCAAGATTATAAAATGATGAAAAAAGCAGGATTTAAAACTGTTATTTTTAATTTGCCTTCTGGAAATACTAAAACAATAGAACATCTTGGAATAAAAAACAATAATATAGAAAATATAGTAAACTCTATCAAATTAGCTAGAAAAGCCGGACTATTTACAGATATGATGGTAAAAATAGGATATCCTTGGGAAAATAATGAAGATATAATAAATACTTTTGAAATAGTAAAAGATTTAATGCTGAATGGTTATATTAACTCAATGAATGCATCTATATTTGTACCATATCCGGGAACTAAACTATTTGAATACTGCGATGAACATAATCTAATTACAACAAAAAATTGGTTCGATTATGATATGAGAAAAAATGTAATGGAATTAGATATAGAAGATGAAAAAATATTTAAATATATAGAATATTTCTATAATTTATCTTTTAATCCTCTATATGTATTAAATAAAATAAAAAGCATAAGAGATATTTACGATATAAAATATCATATAAGATCATTAAAGAATGTATTATCATATTATATGAAAGATAATGATGCAATGTAAAAAAAATTTATACTTGCATATTAGCAATTTTAATGATATTCTTTTATTATGGTTTTATATAGCATAAATATTTTGAATATTCAAGGAACATAATTTAGATGAAAAAAATATTTGTTTTTATATTATCTATAATTTTTATACAAAGTAATTTATTATTTAATGATGTAGTTAATAGCATTGTGGGAATAGTAGGTTCTATGCCAATCACCTATGAAGATTTCATAAGCAGAAGAACTTTTTTAAGACTTCAGGCTAGATCTATAGGACAAAAAATTAATGATGATATGGTTTACAAAGATTTAATAGAAGAAAGAATAATGTATTTAAAACTAAAAGAATACAATTATGTTATAGAAGAAAATGATGTAAGCAGAAGATTAGAAAACATAGCAAAACAATATAATATGACTTTAGACCAATTTGCAAAGCAATTAATGGCTGAAGGAATATCTTATGAAGAATACAGAAATTCTATAAGAAAACAAATAGCTATGGAAAATTTAAATGGATTAGTAGTTAATAATACAGAAATAACAGATGCTGAAGCAGACGAATTCTATAACAGCACAAAAGATAAATCAGCATTTGAAGTAGATACATTAGTAAAACTTTCTTGGATATTTTTCAAAGCCACAACATTCACAGAAAAAGGCGAAAAACAGGAATTAGCAAAAAAAGTAAGAGGTATGGCGGCAAGAGGACAGGATTTTGCAGAACTTGCTAAAAAATACAGCGACGATGCTGCTACAAAAGATAACGGCGGAGATTTAGGCTACAATTTACTATATGATGCTGGAAAAAGATCATTACCTGCCCAAATAAATGCCGGTCTTAATTTAGCTAAAAGAGGATACAAAGTAGGTACTGTAAGCAGCGTAAGAGAATTAGTAGGAAAAGGTTTTTATATAGTAAAAATAGTTGGTGTTGAAAAAGATATGGAAAGCATAAGAACAAGAGTGAAAAACTATCTTGGTGAAATACGTATGAGAGAATCTTTTGTAAAATGGCTAGATGAAGAAACTAAAAGAGTATCTGTACAATTATATAAATAAAAATATTTTAATTATACATTGACTAAAAATTAATAATAATAAAATAATAAATAAAGCCTGTTCATAATTATTTATGAGCAGGCTTTTTATTTTAATAAATTTATTCAAACATTTTTATAATTATATTTTTATACTTAATACTTATAAAAAATTATTTAGTATAAATCTTACCGCCATGACGTTCTTTTATTTTGCTTACAGTTTCAGCCATCATATTAACAGAAGCCATAATTTCTTCAAAAGTATCTGGTTTTATAGACTGAGCACCATCGCATAAAGCATGTTCAGGGTCATTATGTACTTCTATTATCATACCGTCAGCACCAGCAGCAAGAGCAGCTAAAGTCAAAGGAAGTGCCATCCAAGATTTACCGCTTGCATGAGAAGGATCCCCTATTACTGGCAAATGGCTCATTCTTTTTATCATAGGTATAGCAGAAACATCGAAAGTATTTCTAGTATAAGTTTCAAAAGTTCTTATTCCTCTTTCACATAATACTACATCGCTGTTTCCTTTATCAAGTATATATTCAGCACTCATTAGCCATTCTTCCATAGTATTAGCTAAACCTCTTTTTAAAAGTATAGGCTTTTTTAATTTTCCTACTTCTTTTAAAAGCTCGAAATTCTGCATATTTCTTGCACCAATCTGTATCATATCAACAGTATTTTCAAAATCTTCTAAATGTCTTATAGATACAATCTCACTTACTATAGGTATACCAACTTCTTCTTTAGCAAGCTTTAATATTTTAAGTCCGTCAAGAGCCAAACCTTGGAAAGCATAAGGGGAAGTTCTAGGCTTGAAAGCTCCTCCTCTAAGTATTGAAGCACCAGCAGCTTTTACACTTTTAGCAATATTAATAACCTGTTCCTCACTTTCTACAGAACAAGGGCCTGCAATTATAACTGGCTTTCCTGCACCTATTTTTACACCGCTTACATCAACTACAGTATCTTCTTTTTTGAAAGCTCTGTTTGCTCTTTTGAAAGGTTCTTGTACTTTTAAAACTCTAGCAACACCTGGTAAAGTAGCCATTAATTCTCTGTCAACCTTAGAAGTATCCCCTACTATACCTATAACAGTACAGTCAACACCTACTATCTTATTAGTGCCTAATCCTGCTTCAATAAGTCTGTCTGTTATATTATTTATATATTCTTCTTTAGCATTTGGTTTCATTACAATAATCATAGTAATAAATCTCCTTAATAAATTTAAAATATTATGTTAATTAATTGTTTTTATAGTTTTTTATCATGAAAAATGTTAAATTAAAAAATTTAATTTTATATATTTGTATTGTTTGTGAAAATGATAGAATATTATACTGGCGCCTTAAACGCCAAAAAAGCTAAAGAAAAATGAGAAGCAAAAAGAGCTGCTTATGATAGAGTTAGTAAAAATCTTACCTTTCATAGTAATATATTATATATAAATATTGATAAAAGTCAAGAAAAAATAATTGTAATTTTATCTAAAAATAACAACGTATATATAAATAAATTCATTGATTTTATTATAAAATATTATAGAATAAGTAAAATATATAGCTAAAATAATTTTTTAAGGCGGTATTTTTTATGAAATTAAATAAATATATGGTTTCCCCATCCGTACCAAAAGAATTAGAACCACTCATAGAAATTACTAAAAACTTTTGGTGGTGCTGGAACCAAAAAGCAGTAACTTTATTAAGAACTATAGACATTGATAACTGGGATGAAAGAGATCATAACCCTATAAGAGTTCTTGGAGAATCTTTACAGGAACGTTTTGATGCTATGCTTCAAGATGATGCTGCTATGATGAACTTAGCTGAAGTTTATGATGAGTTTAAAACTTACATGAAACAAGAAACTTGGTATGATAGTTTAGATGAAAGTCAAAAAACTCATAATGAAAAAATAGCTTATTTCTCTTTTGAATATGGTTTGCATGAATCTTTACCTAACTATTCAGGCGGTCTTGGTATATTATCCGGAGACCATTTAAAATCTGCTAGTGATTTAGGTTTGCCTTTAGTAGCAGTTGGTCTTTTATACAGAAAAGGATATTTCAGACAATATTTAAATGCTGATGGTTGGCAACAAGAATATGATATAGAAAATGACTTCTTTAACTTGGCTTTAGAAAAAGTTTTAGATAAAAACGGCGAAACTATGAAAGTAGATGTTGATCTGCCTGGAAGAAAAGTTTATGCTCAAATTTGGAAAGCTAATGTAGGAAGAATAGAACTTTATTACTTAGATGCTAATATAGAAGAAAACAGTGTTGAAGATAGAGACATTACTGCTCAGCTTTACGGCGGTAATTTAGAAACTAGAATACAGCAGGAAATATTACTTGGTATTGGCGGTGTTAAAGCTTTAGAAAAATTAGGAATTAAACCTACTATATACCACATGAACGAAGGTCACAGTGCTTTCCTCTCTTTAGAAAGAATAAGACAATTAATAGAAAATAATCATTTAGATAAAAATACAGCAAGAGAAGTTGTATTCAGTTCTAACATATTTACAACTCACACTCCTGTACCTGCTGGTAATGATATATTCCCTATAGATATGATTCAAAAATATTTCACAGAATATGTTAAGCATATCGATATGACTATGGACGAATTCATAAGACTTGGAAGAATCAATCCAGATGATCAAAAAGAAAGTTTCTGTATGACAGTACTTGCTCTTAACCTTTCTGCTGAAAATAACGGTGTTAGTGAACTTCACGGACATGTATCAAGAGCTATGTGGAAAGATATCTGGAAAGGTGTTCCAGTTAATGAGCTTCCTATAGATTCTATTACAAATGGTATTCACACTTTAAGCTGGATATCTTTTGATATGCAAAACTTATTAGACAGATATTTAGGACCTCGTTGGAGAACTAAACCTTTAGAATATGAAATTTGGGAAAGAGTTCAAAAAATACCTGATGCTGAACTTTGGAGAACTCATGAAAGAAGAAAAGAAAGACTTATTGACTTCTGTAGAGAAAGATTAAAAACACAAATAACAAACAGAGGATTCACAAAAAGCGAAATAGAACATGCTGATCAAATACTTTCTCCTGAAGCTTTAACAATAGGTTTCGCTAGAAGATTTGCTACTTACAAAAGAGGAACATTACTTTTCAGAGATTTAGAAAGATTAAAGAAAATAGTTAATAATTCTGAAAGACCTGTACAAATAATATTTGCTGGTAAAGCTCACCCACATGATAATGGCGGTAAAGAATTAATCAGAAATATTGCTGAAATATGCAGAAGAGAAGATTTAAGAGATCATATAGTATTCATTGAAGACTATGATATCAATGTAGCTAGATATATGGTACAAGGTGTTGACGTATGGCTTAACAACCCAAGAAGACCTTTAGAAGCAAGCGGTACAAGCGGAATGAAAGTACCACCAAACGGAGGTTTAAACTTCAGCGTATTAGATGGTTGGTGGGACGAAGCTTATGACGGTCAAAACGGCTGGCCTATCGGTAACAGAGAAGAATATACTGATTTAGAATATCAAGATGAAGTTGAAAGTAAAGCTCTTTATAATGTATTAGAAAATGAAATTATACCTCTATTCTATGACAGAGGAAGAGATAATATTCCTAGACAATGGGTTGCTGCTATGAAATGGAGTATGCAAACTGTTTGTCCTGTATTCTCTACTAATAGAATGGTTGCTGATTACTTCAATAAATTCTATAACAATGCTAGCAAAAGATATTTCAATATGACTGAAAATGAATTTGCTAAAGCTAAAAACTTAAAAGCTTGGAAGCAAGATATAGCTTCAAAATGGTCTAAAGTATCATTTGAAAATACTATTTCAGAAATGCCTTCAAGAAATTTAAAAGTTGGAAGCAAATTTGAAGTAAAAACTATAGTAAATTTAGGCGATATAGCTCCTGATTCAGTTAGAGTAGAACTTTATTATGGTAAATTAAGCATGAAAGAAGATATACTTGAGCCTATTATCGTTGAAATGCAACATTCTGCAGATTTAGGAAATGGAAGACATTCATTCTCTGGTATGTTAGAATGTGTTAATAGCGGTCAAAGCGGTTATGCTATAAGAATGTATCCATACAATAAAGACTTAAGTTATAAATTCGATATGAAACTTATTATATGGGGTTAATACTTAAAACGGTAACTATATAAATATGAGGGCTTAGACTTAAAAAAGTTTAAGCCCTTTTTATTTTTAAAAAATACTATTGATAAAATTCTAAACAAATATTATATTTTATCTTATTAAAAAACTAATTTTAATAAAAAAACATTTTCTGATTAAAATAATAACATTCAATTTCTTATATAGGATTTACTATGATAGCCGTTTTCGTAAATATGGTAGCTGTATTAATAGGCTCTTTAATTGGACTTATATTTAAAAATAAATTATCAAAAAGATATGAAGAACCTGTGTTTATATCTGCTGGTATAATATCACTTACAATAGGTATAAGCATGGCAATAACCACAAAGCATATATTAATATTTGCTGTATCTATAATGCTTGGAGGAATTACAGGCACATTCTTAAAAATAGAGCAAAAGATAGAAAATTTCGGAGAGTTCTTAAAAAGAAAATTAACTCTAAAAGAAAATTCAGGAAGTTTTGCTTTGGGATTTTTAACATCTTCTATATTATTTTGTTCAGGCTCTATGTCTATACTTGGTTCTTTTCAAGCTGGAACTCAAGGAGTATACGATTTAATATTTACTAAAAGTGTTATAGACGGATTTGTGGCAATATTTATGTCTACAGTTTATGGTATTGGTGTTGCATTCTCTATAATAAGCATATTCCTTTATCAAGGTACTTTAACTATACTTTCATCATTCTTAGAACCTTATGTATCAGAAACAATGTTAACAGAAATTTCAGCTGTTGGAGGAGCTACTGTTATGATGATTGGAATAAATTTATTAAAATTAGCAAAAATTAAAACAGGTGATTTCCTTCCGGCTTTAGTTTATGCAATATTGCTAGTTTTGCTTATACCGTATATTAATTTTTTATGATATAATAATTAAAGAATATATAATTAAAAGTTAGGAGAGATAATCGTATGAATAATGCAGTAAAAGAATATATTGATTATACTAAACAAAAAGCGAATATTGATGAGGTTATAAATAAAAAATTAATATCTCAAAATGATAAATTCTTAAAATTGAAAGAATATGTAAAAAATAATCATGAAGAAGAAATGGATATTTGCAGAGAGATATCATTAGAATTTGATAATATGGATATATTAAAATCATATTATGCAGCAAATTTTGTAGGACATGCTTTGCATCACTGTGAAAAAGCTGATGATGAAATCGGAAAGAGAATAATAAATTTATTTTTTAAGAATATTGATTTAGCATGTAAATTTATAGATAATGTATCACAGTTATACAATGTAGATGAAGATGAACTTACAGAAGAGGATATAGCAAATGTTAGTATAGAAGTAATGTATAGAACAGATTATAAGCCTTTAGAAGCATTTATGGGCATAGATACAATGATTGCTCCTGTAATGACTGTTATATGTTCAAATCAGGATTTAAGAAAATATTTCATAAGTTTAGATTTAATAGATCATATAGAATACTTAGAAACTTATGTTAACACATTATCATATATATATGTAGGTGTAGAAGCATGCTGTAAAACAAAAGTCTTGGTATTAACACCAAAGATGGAAAGAGGTTTTTATATAGAAGCTTCAGATATGAGTAATGGATACTATCTTATAACTTTATTAGAAAGCGAATTATATAAAAAAGATTTATTAAAAAGATACGGAATAGATAATTATGAATTCAATGAAACTGTTTATAATATAGCAACAGGTGTTTCTCATGCTAAGGAATTAATAGAAGCTCAAGCACATCAGCAATACTATACAATATACGCTCTACAAAAAGACGGAACATACAAAATAGAAAACGAAAATGGTGAATTAGAATTAATGAATATGTTATACGGAGATATGTCACCGGAAGAAATACCAGATATAGACGGAACACATATTATAATTATGGATAGCAAAGGAATGTGGAATAAACCTATAAAATGGGATATGAGTTATTTTTCTAAGCCTCATCAAAAGTTGAATCCTTATGTTAAAATATTAGATGAAATATCAGATGAAGAATATAAAAGTTGGATAGAAAAGATAAAAAATTATAATTAATATATTAATATTTTTGCTTTTATATCTGGGGCTTTGCCCTTAAGAAGTACAGCGTACAGCACCCTACTTCTTTTGCCGATTAGGCACCTACTTGGTAGTGCCCCAAAGAAGCAGGCACAGCCCACCTGAGGCGAAGGGCTATATTTGACGAAGTCCACCTTTAGGTGTGCTTAAATTAATAAGCTATCTTACATGTAAAACAATTTTAGTATGATTTAATACTAATTATTTAATTGCACTTTCGCGGAGCGTATCCGAGCCTGTCGAGGATATAGGTTCTTTGACGCTGTCCGCCTGTGGCGTGCGGCGGGAAAAAGAACAACAAAAAAATTGACAAACTTAAAAATTTTTAGTATA